>CAZSBE010000005.1:0-14412 GCA_964604955.1 uncultured bacterium | reverse complement strand
CGGGTCGCGCCCGAAGTAGTCCTTGGTATTGGCCTCGGCGATATGGCAGATGAAGGTCATGTTGTTGACGCCGCCGAACCCGTCCAGGTACGAGGCATCCGGGTCCGGGATGAGCGAGAGGTCGCCGCTTTTCATATGCGTGAAGCCCTTCACGCTCGAGCCGTCGAAGCCCACGCCGTCGGCGAAAGTGGCGGCGCTGACATTACTCACCGGCAATGTTACCTGATGCCAGGATCCCATGAGGTCGGTGAACCTGAAGTTCACGCCCTCGACCTTTGCCTTCTTTATCCGGGCAAGCGCCCCGGCGACAGCATCACTCCTAGGTGCCATCTCAGTCCTCCTCGCAGCGCCGTCCTCGCTCCAGGGCCTCTAATTCTCGAGACCCAGTATCTCGGTCATGTAATTGAAGATGTCCGTATTGTCGATAATGCCCGAGAAATGGTCCTCTCCCGGGCCGATCGCGAACACGGGCACCATCGTCGCCGTGTGGTCCCCCGAAACCCAGCGCACGACCGGGCTGCCCTCGTCGTCCAGCCTGTGGTACTCGTCTATGTCCGGGTATCCCGCGTAGTCGCCCTCCATCGCGGTTATGGCGGGGCTGCCGCAGTCGTGGTCGGCCGTCACTATCACCGTGACTCCGGGGTTCGTCTCCTGGTACTCCAACACGTACCCTACGACGGCATCGAAGGCGATGAATTCTCCGATGGCGTCGACGATGTTGTTCTCGTGCTCGGCATGGTCGATCCTGCCGCCCTCGACCATGAGTACGAATCCGCCCTCGTTCCGCGACAGTATCTCGATGGCCTTCGCCGTCATCTCAACGAGCGAAGGGACGGTTTCCAGGTCGCGGTCGAGCTCAAAGGGCAGGTTCTCGGGCGCGAAGAGACCCATAAGGCGGTCGGAATCGGAAGCCAGCATGGCATTCCTGTCCAGGACCACGTCGAAGCCCCCTGCCGCGGCCGTCTCCGTGAGGTCGCCTCCCCGCCTGCCGCCCCCGCGCTCCGGGGGAAGGAAGAACTTAGCGCCCCCGCCCATCACGACCGCTGCTTCCGTCTCGGCGACCTGGGTGGCAATGTCCCACTGGTAGGTGCGGTACCAGTGATGGGCAAGGAAACAAGCCGGCGTGGCATGCGTCACGGCGGTGGTCGTTACCGCGCCCACGGCCTTGCCGTGGCGGACGGCTATGTCGAAGATGTTATCAATCGATGAACTGTCGGGAAGCACGCCGACCCTGCCGTTGGAAGTCTTCTTCCCGCACGCCATTGCCGTGCCCGACGCCGCCGAGTCGGTGACGAGCTTATCGGCCGAACAGGTGCTCATGTAACCCGACGTTCCCCTGTCGGCCAGACGCTCCATGTTGAGTACCGTATTGAGCTCCATCTCGGAGTATATCTTCCCGATGGAGAGTATTTGCGGCCCCATGCCGTCGCCTATCAGAAGAATGACGCTTTTCGCCCGGGTGCCCGGCCCGGTTTCCGCACCGGCCCGGGACGCGGCATAAGGCAGCCCAAGCAGGACGACGAGCGCCAGGACGATTCCGATCCGCCTTCTCATGTTCACATGTGCCTCCTTCAAAGCGCGAGTAGAGCCCCCTAATAATCACGATGCCGTGCGCCATTGTCAATAGCCCGCAGGCGGTCTAGCCCTGAAACGAGTTCATGGCCTCGGCCAGGTCCCGCGCCGCCTTCTCGACCTCCGGGCCCATCTTCTCTCCGAAGGCGATTGTCCCGGGCTGGATGCCTATGAAGTAGGTTCTGGCATCCACCTGGCTCTCGATGAAGTCGGTGAAGAGGGAGAGGGTAGGCATGTGGGTGGAGTAGCCGCCCTCCGCCAGTTCCTCCTTGCGGATGGCTCTCACTTCGCCCACTTCCCCGCCGAGGAAGACGGCGTCTATGACGACGACCTTATCCGGTTTCTCACGTATGATGACACCCAGATAGTTTTCAGGGGTCTCGCCGCAGTCCACAACCCTGAGGCCCGGCGTTTCTCTGATGAGCCCGGCTATGAGGGGGCCGACGCCGTCGTCGGCGCGCATCTTGTTGCCGACGCAGGCAACGACTACCTTGCCGGTCAGCATTTCCTCTAGAAGACACTTATCCAGCATAAGATTGCGCCGGGTACGGGCCACGATAGTCTCACGCCCCGGGTCGGCTCTCCTCAGGCTCAGGGAAGCAGCGGGCTTAGGCCCCGAGCTGGATCTCCCGCCTGCAAGTCGGACATAGGATTCTCACGACGTCATGCCTTCCCGCTTCCAGATCGTCCTGGCGGACCGGCACTTCGCCGAGCATCTTGGAATCCCTCATCGTCGAGAGAAGGAGCGTAGGATTCGAGTAGGCGAGCGGGCCGAGCTTATCGGCGACCCACCTGATATGGTCCGTGGTTCCGACTATGGCGCCGCACTTCTCGCAGAGAACGAGGTCCTTCTCTATCTTGGTGAAGGCGTCTTTCCTGTCGAGATAGACGGTAGCATAGTCCTTGGAAAGCTTGACTCCCTTGCCGGTTATGCAAGTAGCCTCGCAGGTCCCGCAATAGATGCACTTATCGTAGCGAAGCGTGATTGTCCTCTTCCTCGTCTCCGGGTCATCGGTGACCTGTATGTCGTTCGCCGGACACGTCTCAGCACATGCACCACAGCCCACACACCCCTCCTCGTCAAACTTCGGCATGCCCCTGTACCGCTTCGACGGCTCAGAGGGCTGATTGGGAAACGGATGCGTATAAGGTCCCGTAAACAGTGCAGTCAGTGCTTCCCTTAGAACTCTAACCTGAAGGATACCTGGTAACTTCATCTCTTCTCTCCATGCTGAGCCTTAATCTCTTCTGCACGTTCTTTGAACAGATCAACCACACTCTTCTCCCAGAGATCCACACCCGAAAGATAGGCGCCGCGCGCGAGAGCATGAGCCCCGGTCGGAGAGGTCAGAACAATAAACGCGGCGCAGAGGAGCGCCTTGATCGCGATGGTGGCCTCCGCGGTCAACACGGCCGTGCCCACGAGAATCATCACCGTTCCCAGCGTGACGCACTTGGTTGCGGCCTGGAGCCTGTTATAGACGTCCGGGAATCTCACGAGTCCCACGCAGCCGAAGAAGTCGAAGAATGCGCCTATCGTAATCAGTATATAGCCTATGATCACGTTGCTACTCATCGAACCGCCTCCCTTCCAGATGCTTGGACAGGGCGAGCGTTCCCACATAACTGACCAGCGACCACGCGATGGCCAGGTTTATGTAGAAGTCCCTCCGCATCGTGATTGCCGAGAGGCAAACGAAGCCAACGACGACAGTTCCGAGGATATCAATCGCAACGCTTCGATCCGGGGCCGTGGGGCCATGACCGATTCTGTACAGGCACATGAAGCACGAGACCGACAGAATGGCCGCGATGAAATAGATGAACGTCATTCAAACATCCTCCTTATCATCTTCTCGAATTTCCCGACGATGTATTCTGTCGCCCCCTCCACATCCTGGGCCTGTACGTTGATCCAATGGATGTAGAGATACCCGTCATCGGTAATGTCGACGGTAAGTGTTCCGGGTGTAAGGGTGATCGAGTTAGCAAGCATCGTCCGTCCGGCATTGCCCTTGAGACTGGTCTTTACCTTGACGATTCCCGGGTGAATCGGCATGTCGGGATGGATGACCCTGTAAACGACGTCGAGGTTCGCCAGCAGCACGTACCACGAGAAGTAGGGAATGTACATGATGATCCAGAAGATTCTCCGGAATACGGTCCCTGCACCGATCTTGCCCGGAATCTTATCCCCCAGGTAGAGGCCTACGAACAGCGCGACAACGATACCCACCACCGTACTCTGCATTTCGAGTTCACCGGTGACGGGATCAAACGGCCACACCAGGAGGAACCATAACAAGTACGAGATAATTGTCAGGGTTAGCTTTCTCAAACCAGCCCTCCTTACATACCCAGAATGCCAGAAGCGTAATTTAGTCCCTCTTGCAGCACTTTAGCGGCCGGAGTCAAGAATACTTCTCTTGCCTGAGGGAGCCACAGCAACCCCATGAATATAGTCAGCACAGCCAGGCCCAGCATCGAAGCCTGCATGAAACCCGGCACTTCCTTAGCGTTTGCGTAAGCCTCCTTCGGCTCCCCGAAGAAGGTTCTCCGCTGAAGCCTCATATATGCGGCGAGCGTCAGCACGCTCACGGCGGCGGCCCAGGTCGCGTAGCCGTAACGCTCGGCCTGGACGCAGGCGACAATGATGAAGAGCTTGCTCCAGAACCCCGCGAACGGCGGGACGCCGGCGATGGACATGGAGCCGATCATGGACGTCGCGCTGGTGACCGGCATCTTCTCGCGCAGGGCCCCCATCTTATTGAGGTCTCTCGTCCCGGTGGCGTACTCGACTGCGCCGGCGTTGAGGAAGAGAAGCGACTTGAAGACGGCATGGTTCAGAAGGTGGAAGAGGGCCGCGGCTATGCCCAGCCGTGTGCCGAGCCCGATCCCCAGGACGATGTAACCGACCTGGCTGATGCTCGAGTAGGCCAGGAAGCGCTTGATGTCGTCCTGCCCCAGGCACAGGAGCACGCCCACCACCATGGATATCGTGCCGAAGATGAGGAGAATATCCGAAATCACGGGCGTCAGCCCGATGACGTTGAGCAGGATTCTTGCCATCGCGTAGATGCCGATGGTCTTTATCACGAGGCCCGAGAGCATTGCCGAAATGGGAGCCGGGGCCGAAGGGTGCGCGTCCGGCAACCACGCGTGGAACGGGATCAGCGCGGCCTTGAGGCCGAACCCGGCGATGAAGAGCGCTATGGCGAACATATGAATCGGCTGGAACCCGCCGCCCAGCTGCATCGACATCTGCGCCATGTTAAGAGTTCCCGTAAGCGAGTACATGATCGCTATCGCGAAGAGGATCAGCGACGAACCGACGCTTCCCAGAACCAGGTATTTGAAAGACGCCTCGAGTTCCTCGTGCTGGCAGCCGAACGCGACCAGCGCGTACGACGCGATCGAAGCGATCTCCAGGAAGACGTAGAGGTTGAAGAGGTCGCCCGTGAGCGAGACTCCTATCATGCCCGTCACCATGAGCAGGAACAGGCTGTAGAAGCGCGCCTTCGACGTGAACTTGTCCATGTACTGGATCGAGTAGAGCGTCGCCATGAACGAGATCAAAGTAATCGTGACGAGCATGAATACCGACACCCCGTCCAGCACGAGGTTGATACCAAGAGGTATCCCCAGTCTCGGTACCCAGCCACCCATCCAGTAAACGCCGTTCTTACCGATGACCGATATCGCCATGACGAGCAATGCGAGCGTCACCAGATTCGCCAGGGTGTCAGAAAGCCGCGGGTTCTTCCTTCCCACCATCGGGATGAAGAACGCTGCACCCAGGGGAATCGCCACAAATAGAGGAATAATCTGCATAGCTTCCTTCCCTAACCTCTCAGCCTTCTAATGTCCCTTACGTCGTAAGTACCGTATCTTTCGTAGAGCCTCATAGCTATGGCTACAGTCATTGCAGTGACACCGAGGCCGATGACGATCGCCGTAAGCACCAGCGCCTGCGGCAGCGGGTCCACTGAATTGCGAATGAAGGTTTCCGTCGCCATCGTCTGCTGCATGATGGGCGCCATGCCTCCGCTGCGGTAACCGACCATGATTATGAATACGTTAATCGCCGTCTCCATGATGACCAGGCTGATGATGATCTTGATGAGATTCCGCTTAACCACAACTCCATAAAGGCCAATCATGAAGAGCATGAGGACCAGCGCGTAGTGCATAACCCTCTCCTTCTACAGTTTATTCGTTCGGCTTGCCAATGACTCTGGTCGTTACAAGAAGCATGAATATCAGGAACAGCGAAGCCGCCACCTTGAGGGCGATCGCCATATTGCAAAGCGGGATGGTACCCGCGCTGAAAATATGATACGGGAGACCCGTGTTCCACTTGGCTATGTAGTTGGTGAAGTACGACCCGCCCAATATGCTCCACATTCCGAGCCAGGCGATGATAAGAAACATGATTGCGCCTACGCTGTCGAGCTCCGCGGCCCAGTTAAGGGGCAGCTTGCGGAGCGCGTTCTCCTTGCCGCAGCAAAGCGTCATGAGAACAAAAACGAGTGCGAGAATAACCCCGCCCGCGAAACCTCCGCCCGGCGTGAGATGGCCGAACAAGATTATGTAGAGTCCGAAAAGGAAGGTGATTCCCTTGATCCACCCCGCTATGGTCTTGACTATCGGGGTCATCCCCCTGTTTGGCGTGATGTCTACCATTCGTCAGCCTCCGGCTCAGAGGGTTTCTTGCGAGCTTTCTTGCGGAGTATGGCCACTGCTCCCACGATCGACGTGAAGAGAACGGTGGCCTCACCCAGTGTGTCATAGGCCCTGTAATCCAGGAGCACTGCCGTCACAATATTGGTTGCCCCGGTATCCGTAAGGCCGCTTGCTATGTAAGCCCTGGAAGGCGCCTGCGCGATTCTCGCAACGACGGGGTCCCCGAACGCGGGCAGCCCGTCGATCACCCTGATCCCGGCGAGGAACACGACCACGAGCAGAGCTACCGTAACCAGGTAGCCGAAGAACTCCCGGTTTCCGAGGAACGTCTTAAGACCGACCCGAAGCGTGGCCCTGATCAAGATGACGAGCACGAGCACTTCGACCACGATGGGAACGACAGCCACGTCAGGAGCGCGAAGATAGAAGAACGCTATGACACTGCCGAACCCGACCGCGGTCACCGATATTACCGCGGCGAGAAGGTCCCTGGTCTCGATGGCGATAATCGCCCCCATTACCATGAACAGCAGTAAAACGCCTGTCAACTCAAGCATACATTCACCTCAGTAAGATGACTATGAGCACCAGCAAACCGGCAAGCACCCACGTGAGATACTCTGGGAGAATTCCGCTATGTAATGCCCTCAAACCTCTTATGAAGTAGAAAGCGATCCGCTGCCCGACATCATACGCGTCGAACGAGCGGGCCATTGCCCACCTGTAGATCGTACTGAAGAAGCCCATGCTCTCGACGGTCTCGTAGAAGTCGACTCCCGTGACCCGGACCTCTTCCCCAATGATCTCGCCGCCGATATATGCGCCGCTCGCCCTCCGGGTCCTGAAAGCGCCCGCAAGGTAAATGATGAAGCCTATGAGAACGCCGAGTATGATGAGAAGCGTCGCCGTCACCGGGCTCCACCAGCCGAGCCAGACCGAGGGGTCGGGCACCCTCAGGGCCTTGCCCACGGCCGGGAGCACCCAGATCCTCAAGGGTATGGCATAGGCGAAGACACCGAAGACGATGCAGAGCAGGGACAGCACGATCATGGGTATGAGCATAACCGCGCTCGACTCGACGGGCTTGTCCTTGCGCGCCCTCGCTCCGAGGAATACCGCGTGCAGGGCCTTCATGAAACTCGCGAGCGTCAGGGCCGAGCCGAACATGGCGGCGGCGAGCCAAATGACCCAGAGCCAGCCGCCGGCCTTGCCCATCTCGATGACGCCCTGGTAGACCATCCACTTGGAGACGAAACCGTTTAAGGGCGGAATGCCGGAAATCGCGAGGGCCGCAATGAGGAAGGCGAAGAAGGTAACCGGCATGAACTTGGCGAGCCCGCCGAGATCATCCAGTTCCATCGTGTTCTCCTTGTTCTCGACCGAACCCGCGCACAGGAAGAGGCAGCCCTTGTAGATCGCGTGGTTGAGCATATGGAAGAGGCCGCCGGCTACGCCGATCGGGTTTAAGGTGCCGATTCCCAGGACCATGTAGCCGACCTGGGAAACCGCGTGATAGCCGAGAAGCCTCTTGAGGTTATGCTGAACGAGGGCCATCAGAACGGCGGCGATTATGGTGAAGGCGCCGACGATAAGCAGCAGGAGCTGCATGCCCCACGTCAGGTTGAAAAGCGTCAGTGAAATACGGGCGAGAAGGTAGATCCCCAGGAGTTTGTCTACCGACGCGGGCAGATATGCGACGACGGGGGCATGGGCGTGTTCCGCGGCATCCGGTATCCACGAGTGGAAGGGCATCGCCCCGGCCTTCGCGAAAGCCGCGCAGGCGAACAGGATAAAGGCGAAAACGCTCAGTCCCGTAACCGTTGGTATCTGATTCTGCGTGAAACTCGTCGAGCCCGTCATCATCCAGACGATGGCCACGCCGAGAACCAGCATGGCATCCGTACCGCCCACCACGACCATGGTCTTCTTCGCGGCTGCCGCGGCCCGCGGGCCGGCGATGTTTATGAGCAGGTAGAGGGTCAGCGCCAGGAAACCCCAGAAGACGAGCAGGGCTATCATGTCATTGGCCAGAACGGCGCCGTAGCCCGCGCCCAGCGTCATGAGCATATAGGCGTAGTACGCCTTGAAGTTGATCTTCTTCCCCTTCATGAAACCAATGGAGTAGAGGATCATGGCGACCCCGAAAAAGCCCACCCATAGAAGGATGAAGGACGAAAGGGTATCGAGCCTGAATATAGCGTACCCGTACCACCGCGTCTCCATGAACCCCTGCCGGAAGAGATCGATAGTAAACCAGAACGTGACGAGGGCCACGATCAGGGCCAGCCCCTCTTTCACGCCCTTCATCACATCGGGGATGATCCTTACTATCAATCCAACGACAATGGGAACAAGAACGGTGTAGACCATTAAGTCCATATTCTGTCCATCCTCGAGTTATATTTCTCCAAAAGCCTCTCAGTCTTCTGCCTTGATAGCTTCAGAAGATCCTTCGCTGTCATGATCTGCCTGCCGCTCGCCACGTCGATAACCGCCATCCTCTCGGTACAGCAGTAGCACGGGTCGATCGCGGCCAGCGTTATGGTTGCATCCGAAACCGTATAGCCGACGCAGGCGCGGTAGTTGGTGGGAACATTCATGAAGCTGGGAGCTCTCACCTTGTAGCGTAACGGGCGGTTGGTCCCGTCCGATCTCGCGTAGTGGAACACCTCTCCCCTGGGGGCCTCATGATGTCCCATGCCCTCGCCGGGGGGTATCTCCTTGAGGTCGCAGTCGATGCCGTCATTCACTTCTCTCAGTTTGTCGAGGCACTGCCTGCAGATCTTGACCGACTCGACCATCTCCAGCACGCGGACAACGACCTTGTCGAAAACATCCCCGTTCGGGGTTGCGATGACGTCCCAGTCCACCTTGTCATAGGCGGCGTAGGGATGGTCGCGCCTGACGTCGATGCGGTAATCCGAAGCCCTGGCCGTGGGCCCGAGCGCCCCGAGTTCGACGCAGTCCTGCCTGGTGAGGACGCCGACGTCCTTGGTCCTCGCCTGCAGCACCGGGTCCTGGAGCGCGATGTCGCGGAACATGATAAGCTTCTCATGGAGGAAATCGAGCAGCCGCATGGCTCCGGGGAAATCCTCCTCATAGAAGTCCCTTCTCACCCCGCCGGGCTTGAACATGGCATAATGGTTCCTGTTTCCGGTCATGAGCTCGAAAAGGTCGAGCACGGGTTCGCGGTATTTCCATGCCCACATCCACACGGTATTGTAGCCGAGGAAGTGGCCGGCCAGGCCCAGCCAGAGAAGATGCGAATGGATTCTCTCGAGCTCGCCCACGAACATCCTGATGTACTTGGCCCTCTCCGGCACATCCACGCCGCCTATGTCCTCAATGGCGTTCACGCAGGCGAACGGATGGGAGGTAGAGCAGATACCGCATATTCTCTCCACCAGGAAGGGGATCTGGTCGTAGGAAAGGTCCTCGGCCAGCCTCTCGATGCCCCTGTGGTTGTAACCGATCTCGATTTCGAGCTTTACGACCCTCTCGCCCTGAACGTGGAGTTTGAAAAACTCCGGCTCTTCCTGAAGCGGATGGTACGGCCCGACCGGGATTATTGTCGTCTTGGCAGTCGCTTTATCACTCATTTTCCCCCAACCCCTCATAGTCTCGCCTGAGAGGGTACTTGCCCTCAGGCCAATCGTCCGTAAGCAGCAGATGTCTCATGTCGGGATGGTTCCTGAACTCTATACCCAGAAGCTCCCACATTTCGCGCTCGATCCACTCCGCGGCGGGAACCCTGACCGCGATGGACTCAAGCGATGGCTTCTCATGGTCCAGAACGACCCTGAGGTTAAGGATGTGATTTGCATTGTCGAAGCAGAAGTGCCAGAGGATCTGGAAGTCCGTTTCCATGTCCATCCCCGTGGCGATCGCGAGCCTTGCCCCGAGGCCCTTGTAAACGTGCTCCGCTACATCGGGAAACCTCCCCGGGTCGACGGTTACATAGGTGCGCCTGGCGCTCTTCTCGTAAACATCGAGTATCGCGTCCCCGAACCTGGATTTCAGCCCTTCAACTACCTCACCCATCTTCGCCCTCCTATCCCTTGGCCCCGGCCAGCGTCGCCTGTATGAGCGCGACAACGCCCATGATCATCGCCTCCGGCTTCGGCGGACAGCCGGCTATGTAGGCATTGACCGGAACTACTTCATCAAGTGGCATCATTTGATTGTAGGAAGTTACGAACATCTCACATGTGCACGCGCAGTTACCGAGCGCTATGACAAAGCAGGGCTGCGGCGCCTGCTCGATTACTCTCTTCAGCCGGATTCTCGCCTTCCTGTTCATCGACCCCGTTACGAGAATGGCATCAGCGTGCCGCACGCTTCCGACCAGCTGGATGCCGAAGCGCTCCACGTCAAACCTCGGCGTAAGAAGATCGAGAATCTCGATGTCGCAGTTGTTACAGGGACTCGCGGCGAGATGAAAGACCCAGATTGACTTAGTAAGCGCCTTCAGTTTTAGACTCATGCCTCACCCCTCATAATCCAAGAAATGCCAGTATCAAGGCAATAACGGCGATTGGAGTAACCCTGGCCCAGAAGAACTTCATTACCTGGTCGATTCTGAGCCTTACGTTCGTATTGCGTATGAGCGTCATGAATAGAAGCAGGCCTATATAGATGAGTACCGCGAAGAAGACGTTGAGCCAGGTCTGCTGCCAGTTGACTGCGCCCACCCACATCATCATGAGGAAGAGCGGCACGACGAACATCATCATCCACTGGCTGAGCTTGAATAGCGCCAGCGCCGCGCCGGAATACTCGATGTAAGTGCCCGCCATGATCTCCGTCTCGGCCTCGGGGGCGTCGAACGGCACCTTGGCAAGCTTCGCCTGCATGCAAAGCAGCGCCACGACGAACGAAATCACCCCGGAGAACGAGGCGATCACCGCTCCATGTGTTCCCTGGTACTGGAGTATCTCGCCGAGCCTGATGGAGTCACCCGTCTTAATGACGGGAACCAGCAGGGCGAGCAGGAACGGGAGCTCATAGGAGAGGATGAGTTTCATCTCTCTCGAGCCGCCAAGCGAGGCGAGCGGGTTACCGGAAGAAAAGGCGCCGAGGATCAATGCCTGCGAAGGAATGGTGATAAGGTAGATGACCACGATGAGGTCTCCGACGAATGTCTGTGATGGAAACACTATCGTCCTTATCAGCAGGGCGGCGACCACGCTGACGGATGCGAGCGATATAAGGGGCGCTGCAAGAAACGTGAACTTCTGGGCTCCGTCCGGGACTATGACTTCCTTAATGAGGAGCTTCAGGAAATCATACCACGGCTGAAAGAACGGGGGCCCCACGCGCCATTGCACCCGCGCGGTAATCTTCCTGTCAAACCAGTGCGCGAACATGCCTACGATCGCGGCGACCAGAAAACCTACGCCTAGGAAAACCACACCTTGGAGTACATTAGTCATATCTTTCTGTTACCTCTTCCAGACCTCTGCCTTTACAATAAGATTGTCTCCAACTGCGTGCAGATTCTTTGACTCATCCGCTTCAATTTCAACGTACTTGATGGCGCCTCCCGGCTTACAGGTTCTAACGCAGAGCGGTTCCTCTCCGCCCTTGAGCCTATGAACGCAGTAGTCGCACTTGGAGACCCCGTAGGGTATGGCCTCCGGATAGATGATGCCGAAAGGACACGCGATCGCGCAGGACTTACAACTGACGCAACGCATATTATACCTGCGCAGCACCCCCGTAGAATCCTTTTCGAGCGCGTCGACCGGACATGCGTTGATGCAGTTCCCGGATTCGCATTGGCGGCAGATGACCGCGTAAGATGCGATCTCCAGCAGGGAAATCACTCCATCGTTGCCGGGATGAAAGGGATAGGCACACTCAGCGGTGCACTTCCCTTCATTCTCAGCGCTTCCACAGATGTCAAGGTCAATGAATAGTTTCTTCAACTCACTGCCTCACGGTTCAGTCCCAGAGTGCGGGTTTGTCTTTGATCAGGTCGTACGTCAACACCGGACCATCCTTGCAGACCATGTATTCGCCGAGCATGCAGTGGCCGCACTTACCTATACCACAGCTCATGTTCTTTTCCATCGAAAGGTAGATGGCCGCTTCAGGATAGCCTAGCTCTATCAGTTTAAACGTCGCGAATTTCATCATGACGGGAGGGCCGCAGACCACGCCGACGCTCGTCTTGAGGTCGAAGTTGACCTTCTCGACAACGGTCGTGACGACTCCCACATTGCCCTTCCAGCCGGCGTCACCCTCGTCCACGGTCAGCCGGATCTCGACTTTATTGGGATCGATTTGCTGCCATTCCTTCTGGATGAGGCCCTTGTATATTATATCCGCCGGCGTCCTTGCGCCGTAGCAGTAGAGGATCTTCTTGAAGTCCCCCAGCCTCTCGGTAAGCGCGAGGAAGAGAGCCCGCAAGGGGGCGCCACCGACGCCGCCGCCGACTATCAGGATCTCCTTGCCCTTCCACTTATCCAGAGGATACTCGGCGCCGAAAGGTCCTCTCAGGCCGACCGCTTCACCCTTCTTCATCCCGTGAAGCGCGTCCGTCACCTTGCCGACCTTCATCACGGTGAAGTCGATCTTGCCCTTCTGGCTCGGTGAGGACGAAGGCGTGAACGGAGCCTCGCCAAGCCCGGGCACGGTGAGCTCCATGAACTGACCGGCCTTAAACCCGATTTCCTGCTTGGGTTCCACGACGAACGTCTTTATAGTAGGGGTTTCGTCGATGACTTCGAGGATCTCGGCTTCAATGGGCGTGTAAACATTTTTCATACTTTGCATATTTCCTTCAGAACCTCTCTCATGTCAATCTTGCCCGGACAAGCCACAATGCACCTTCCACAACCCGTACACCCCTCAAAACCATAGGTCTTGGGGAAATAATCAAGCTTATGATAGTAGCGGTGCCTGAACCTCTCCACGAGTCTGGGCCGCGGGTTCGCCCCGCCGCCTACCCTGGCGAAGTTCTTGTAGGCACAGGTGTCCCACATTTTGAGTCTCTTGTATCTATCCTTGACCTTCTCGTCATAGAGAAGGAAGCACTGGCAGGTGGGGCATATGAAAAGGCAGGCGCCGCATTCGACGCAGGTCTCCACATTCCGCTGCCAGCCCGGGTCCTCGAAAGTCCTGGCCAGGCATTCCTGCCATGAACCGGATGGCCTGAACTGCTTCGACTGTCCCTCGACTTTCGCCTCCACCTCCTTGCGGATGGACTCGCGCTTCGAGAGATGGTTGTCGGTAGCCGGCTTGAACAGGCTCCTGTTGCCCTCGATCACCTCTTTGCCCTTGTCCGTACCCACCTCGGCGACGTACCCGCCTTCGAGCCTGGAGAGGTTGATATCGAAAGTCTTCTCCGGATACGGCTTGACGCCCATGAGCGTGCAGAAACATGTGTCATAGGGCTCGGTGCAGTCGAAGCTGATCACGAGGCTCTTGGCCCTCCGGGCCTCGTAGAACGGGTCCTGGAAGTCGCCCTCGAGAAACACCCTGTCGAGTGCCTCTATGGCCCTCAAGTCGCAGGCCGCCGCCCCGAGAATAGTGAAAGGCTTGGTCTCGTAGGTTTTGGCCTCAGCCGACGGATACTCCGCCACCTCTTCCAGAATGCTGAAGAAGAAGGGCTTTAGCGGCTGTATGGCTCTCACGCCGGGGTAACTGAACTCTCCGGCTTCGCCATAAGGCTTGATCTTGACACAGTCTTCTTCGTCCCTGGTGGCGACGAACAGGTCGCCGCGTTTCTCCAGCCAGGAGAGGAAGGAAACGAAATCGGAGTCGGTGACAAAAAAGGCTTCCATACTTAGCTATCCCCTCTGGACATGCGCATACCCATAGCGCACCAATCCACACGTGATTGAAAGGATTTTAAAGCATACGGACGGTTAGGATATACAGTCCCGGTCCCCCTGTCAACAAAAAAATCCGGCAGCCTAACGTGAACAAAACCAGACTAGATTATCAAAACCTAGTGGGTTAGGCAAGCTCAAAACAGCCCCGGGCGGCGCATCAGATTGGTTGTGGAAGGCCGGTGGGGCGGCCGCGCCGGAGTCATAAGAAAAGGGACCGCCCCCGGAGGGACGATCCCTTTGTGAATCCTCTACTTCCTGAGCGTTCTACTGGAGCAGCACCATCTTTTCGGTGGCGCTGAACTCACCGGCATTCATGCGG
>CAZSBE010000004.1:0-62724 GCA_964604955.1 uncultured bacterium | reverse complement strand
TGTCTCCCACGGTAATGCCGACGGAGATCAGGCGCGCGCCTTCGGGCAGGTCGATCCTGTAGGGCACCGCCGGAAGGCGCGGCTCGCCCGGCCGGGTGAGCCACCTGTTGCCGCCCAGAGAAACCAGGTCGCGGCCGTCCTCCGTGCCGAAGACCAGGTCGGCGGGCTCGAAGACGACCGTCTGGAGATGCGTGGCGGCACCCGCGCCACCTGCGGCGACGGCGCCCAGGACAAGCAGCAGCGCTATGACGGCCCTGGCTGCAATTGTGCCGTTGCCTTTTGCCCTCTCACAATCTCCCAGAGATTGCAAGTTGCACCCCCTAATCCTGGAGAACGCCCACATGTCGTACTGCACACATAGGTTCGCACATAGTGTGCCAGTTTTCAGGTAATGAGAGCGTTTCCCGCCGTCACGGTGCCGGCGATACCGGCGTCCAGTATGGCGTCGGGGTGCTCGGGGTGCAATATGTTTGTCCTGAGGATGGTGAGATCAGCCCGGAAGCCCGGCCTCAGGGCCCCGGTGGTGCCAGCCAGGCAGGAGGCCCGGGCCGCTCCCCGCGTGTAAGCGTCGATGGCCTCCCAGATCTCGATGCGCTCTTCCGGATACCAGGCCCGGGAACCCTTCTCGCGCGGGTCCCGCCGGGTCACGGCAGCGTGTATCCCCTTCAGGGGATCCGGCTCCTCGATGGGCGCGTCGGAGCCGAAGGCCAGCAGGCCGCCGCCCCGCTTGATGCTTGCCCAGGCATAGGCCCCCCTGCTCCTCTCGCCCCAGTACCTGTCGGCCACCTTCGTATCCGAAACCAGGTGTATGGGCTGCATGGATGCAATCACGCCGGCCTTCCCGAAACGGGGTATGTCGTCGGGGTGCAGGAGCTGGGCGTGCTCCAGGCGGAGCACCAGGTCCTTCCCCTCCCTTGAGGGCCCGGCCCCGGTGAATACGTCCAGCACGTCCCTGTTGGCCCTGTCCCCGATGGCGTGGACGGCGAGTGAGAGATCGCGGCTGATTGCCCGCTCGACTATGGCGCGGAGTCTGGCCTTCGGGACGGCTATCACGCCCAGGCTGTCACTGCCCAAGTAAGGCTCCAGCATGCTTGCCGTCTGGGAGCCGAGCGCCCCGTCGGCGAGCACCTTGACGCAAGCCACGCCGGGCAGGCCCGCAATGAAGTCCACCCTCTCGGGCTCCTCTGTTTCCACCATCCTGAAGATGTTGAGGTTTATCAAATCCCGCTCGAGGGCGGCATTGAGCTTGTTGTAATGGTCCTCGCTCTCGCTTATATGAACGCCGGTGACGCCGTATGCTCTGAGCCTGGCGCAGGCGGTCTCAAGCGCCCGGCAGGTCGTTTCCTCGTCCTCGCTTCCGGAGTGGACCTTGATAAGATCGACGGCGTGCTCCCTGAAAATCCCCGTGGGCCTTCCCCTCCGGTCGCGGTCGATCTCGCCGCCTTCAACCCTTACGGCAGGGTCCTCGGCGCCCGATTCCCTGATCGCCGCCGAGTTGGCCCACATCAGATGGCCGTCGCGGCTCCACAGTCCCACCGGGTTTGAGGGCGACACCCGATCAAGCATCTCCCGCGTGGGAAAGTCATCCATCCCCCAGCGCTGCTTGTCCCAGCCCCGGCCCCTGAGCCAGGCGCCTTCGGGCAGCCGCGAGATGAACCCGGCGATGCGGCCGAGGCCCTCATCGGGGGAAGTCGTATCGGCCAGGTCGATCCGTACCAGCGAGTGGGCGTAACCGACGAGATGTATGTGCGAGTCGACGAGCCCTGGCAGCACAAGGCAGCCGGCCAGGTCATATTCCCGGGCGCCCGGCGCCGCGGCATAGTCCTCCATGGACCCGACGCCGGTTATCTCATCATCCGACCAGGAGACAAAGCCGCACGCGAGGGACTCGCCCCTGCCCAGGTAGATGGCCGCGTTCACCACGGCCCCCTTCCCCCGGTCTCCCATCACGCCTTCCTCACGACGAGTCTTACTGTCAAGGCTGCCCCGTCGGCATCTGTAGCGGAGCTGACTACCTCGTTTCCCGTGCCCGCGCACCACTTCTGGATCTCTTCGATTATCGAGGCGCGGTCGGCGATTATCTCCGCGGTCGCGCCGGCCTTCATGTCTCTGAATGTGGCATTGAGCTCGAGCATGCTGTATGGGCAATTCACGCCCGAGAGGTCCAGCAGCAGGTCGCACTTGTCCGTCATAACGCTTTCTCTGGTCTTAAAATGCCCGGGGGCCTGAGGTGAAAGAGACTATCCCTTGCACTCGGGGCAGGCTTCCTCATCCTGAGGAATGACCTTGCCGCAGGAGGGACAGCGCTTGAGGTCCTTGCCGCAGGACTTGCAGAAGGGATATACCTTGTCCATCGGGGCATCGCAGAAAGGACACGCACAGGGGGCTTCACCCTTCTTACGTGATGAAGAACTGTTCTTGGCCATTTCTCAAAACCCCCTATCAGGATTTCGCCTGTTCACGGTAGTTCTTGATAGCCTCATGAAGCGCGTCTGCTCCCAGGTTCGAACAATGCATCTTGTTCTTGGGAAGACCGTCCAGCTCCCTGGCCACGTCCCTGTTGGTAATCTTCATGGCCTCATCCAGCGTCTTGCCCTTGGCCATCTCGCTGACCATGCTGGACACCGCTATGGCCGCGCCGCAGCCGAAAGTCTTGAACTTGATGTCGTCGATGCGGTCGTCCTTCACCTTTATGTAGAAGGTCATCATGTCGCCGCATACGGGATTCCCGACAGTCCCGCTCCCGTCCGCCCCCTCAATCTCGCCCACGTTCCGCGGGTTCATGAAGTGGTCCATCACTTTTTCTGTATACATCGCGCTATCACCCCGCTTTCGATACTGCCAGCCATAATGTGCCATTAATCGAGGCCGGAGTCAAGGCATAAGAACGCGCCGCCCGGGCCCGCAAGAAAACACTTGTCAACGCGCGTCCACATCATTAACATGCATAATTTCAAGCGATATAATAAGTTACAGCAAACTGTTTGAATTGGCCCGTTCCCTGTGCTAGTTTTCCGGGGAAGGAGGGTACGCCCTTGATAGATGAGAAGTGGTACTACCTCGTAGAGGAGATCGAAGAGAAGTTCGGGGTCGACGAGAAGAACGTTGAGGAGATTCCCGAGCGCAGGACCAAGATTGAGACTGTGATCTTCACGGGCGCCGGCGGCAAGATGAAACTGGAGAGGACTTCGAAGGCGGTCGTTCTCGACAGACAGATGAAGTACTCGAGGCGTATAGGCGGAGAGACCCAGGAGAAATACGTGTACTCCGATGACGAGGTTTCCTATCGCGTCCAGCTTTACAAGTGGGACGAGGCCACCAGTACCTGGGAAGAGATCGAATTCAGGAAGCTCCGCACCGGCTAGGTAGCGCGCGGGGGGAGGTCCTTTTTGGCCAACAAGGCTCCAGCATCAGTGGAATTGTCTCAGGCGAAGCTCCAGGAGCTGCTGGGCACCCTCAAGGGCAGCCGTTCGCTCCTCATACTCACGCATGACAATCCCGACCCGGACGCCCTGGCGTCGGCCTCATGCCTGAAGTACATCATCTCGAAGCTGACCGGCATACGCGTCAAGATCGGCTACGGCGGCATGATAGGCCGGGCCGAGAACCGGGCAATGCTCCGCCACCTCCGAATACAAACCGTCAAGCTCACCGAGTCGACCATAAAGCGCTACCAGTCAGTGGTTCTCATCGATACGCAGCCCATGACGGGCAATAACTCCATGCCGAGGAGCGTCAAGGCCAAGGGAGTCATCGACCACCATCCCCTGAGGAAGACCACCGCGGCGCCTTTTCTGGATGTGAGACCCGACTACGGGGCCAATGCAACCATAATGACCGAGTACCTGGTAGCGAGCAGGCTCGATATCCCGGCTAACCTGGCCACGGCCCTATTTTACGGCATCGGCTCGGAGACCCAGGACCTGGGCCGCGAAGCCTCTGAAGCCGACACAAATGCATACATTGCCCTCTTTCCCAGGACCAACAAGAAGGCGCTTTCCAAGATAAGGCACCCGGCGCTGGACAAGAACCACTTCGCGTACCTCGCTACTGCCATAAACAACGCCGGAACATACAAGAACGCCATTGCCACCAGCCTGGGAGCGGTCGAGAACCCGGACATCGTCGCCCTCCTCGCGGAGATGCTGATCGCGCTCAACCGGATGAGCTGGTGCATGTGCACGGGCCGGTACAGGAACACCATATTGTTCTCGCTGCGGACGACCAGGGAGAAGGGCCGGGCGGGAGTGCTGGCCCGCAAGATAGCACGCCCCCTGGGAACGGCCGGCGGTCATGATATGATCGCCGGGGGCCAGGTGGACTGCACCGGCAAGAGTGAAAACGAAAGAGACGAAATGGAGAAGAGGCTCGTAGCCAATTTCTTCAGGTTCACAGGCAAGCCCGGAAGTGGCGAGCCCGGCAGGCTCCTGCCTCCTCCGGCTGCCGATAAACAAGAAAGCGGGTCCACCGGGGACTCCGGAAACGGCGACAAGATCAACACCAAGAAGGAGGTGAAACAATGAAGGCAACAGTGGACGCGGACCTCTGCAGCGGATGCGAACTCTGTACCCAGACCTGTCCCGAAGTCTACGAGATGCAGGGCGATGTCGCGGTCGTCAAGGTCGACCCAATCCCTGAAGAACTCGAAGACAGCGCCCAGGAAGCCGCCGATGACTGCCCTGTCGAGGCCATTAAGATAGAGTAGCTCTCTGCGTCAGGTAACTTCCAGAGGGGGGCCCGGGCCCCCCTCTTTGCGTTAGCCCTCGCCGAGGTCCAGACAAGCTTGTGCCGTCCCCGAGCCGGACGGGCCCCGAGGCTCAGCCGATGATGCGCAGGGCCAGGTAGGGGGCGAGGTTGAACACGAGCACGGCCAGCTTATACCCCATCATGCCCCCGTAGTGTATGGCGTCGAACCGCTCCACCGGGATCTCCATCCAACCGCAGTGAAGCCGGTACACCCAGTCGTGGGCCACCCTCAGAAACAGGTACCAGAACAGGAGTATCCCCCAGTTTATCAGCGTACACCAACCGAGCATGGAACGGATTGCTTCCAGAGTCATGTCTCCCCCCCTTTCAGATGCTCACTTTCCCTGCAGACATCCACTTTCCCTGATTACCGCACCGCCGGGCTCATGTCAACACAATCGCCCCATGACTCGGGCCCCCGTCGATAAGGGTCGCCGGGCGGGTAGGCCCGGGCAACAATGTTGAAACATACGAGGCCTTCCCAATGCGCCGCGTCTATGGTATAATCGGGGCTGACCTCTGGAGGGATGCGAGACGATGAAATTGCCTGCAGTATTTGCCGCCCTTGTGTGCCTTCTCGCCTCCTCGGCACATCCCGGGCAGAATCCTAACGCCAAGATCGCGGTGCATATCGAGGCCCACGACCCCCAGCAGACCTGCAACGACCTTCCTGTGATCGATTACTGCTCGGATATATGCTGGAGATACGATGGTTGCGGAGATGTGGACGTCTTTCCGGTGGTCTTCGACATATACGGGTGCACGGCCGTCCAGTACCGACTTGTGTGGCCCGCCGAATGGGGAAGCGGCGTTTTTACGCATTGCGCCGACCTCGCCATAGGTGACATAAGCCGGTCCGGCGACGGCATGATCGTGGCCTGGCAGGAATGTCAGATAAACCCGTACTGCATCCCCGGGTGGGTCTCGCTCACGGCGACAACGCCCGGCACGGTCGCGATTGAGCCCGGCCAGTCGCCCCTTCACTACTGGGAGATATTCATCGTGGATTGCCTGTTTCAGGAGGGTGAGCCCTTCCTGATATTCGACGGCGGCGTCTGCGGGGCGGAAGGCGACTTTCCGTGCGGGTACCCGACTCAGATATTCGCCACCAAAGTCGACGGCGTGGGCGCCGGATGCGTGGCCGCGGGCCAGCCTATCTCCTACACCATCACTTTATACAGTCCTGGCGTCGTTCCGGATGCGTCGGCCGTTACGGTAGTTGACGAGCTGCCGGCCGCGTGCGATTTCGTGGAGGCAACAGACGGCGGGGTCTATGACGGGATGAGCCATACGGTCACCTGGTACATTGAGAGGATCTCACGGGGAGAGACCGACACCGTCGGGGTGCTGGTCACTGCAGGGAGCGGGGTTCAACCGGGGGACACACTTTACAATTACTGCCGCATAACATGCTACAACTGCGTAGCGAGCGCTGCGCACTGCTTCACCGAGGTGTGCGGACTCGTCCCTGTCGACCTGGCCGTGGGCGCAGCGTTCGCGGGCGAGTGCCCGGCCCCCGGGGATACAATCACATACACCCTGACTTACGGGACCCCGGGGCAGCCGGCGGACATCCACAATGTCGTTCTTGTTGACACCCTGCCGCCCTGCCTGGAGCTCACGGCTGCGACGGGCGATTACAGTTACGATCCGGAAGGCCGGACGCTCAGGTATGACCTGGGCACTCTTCCACCCGGGACTGCCGGCTCGGAGGAGATAAGGGCGCAGGCCACCTGGGATTGCGCGCCGAATAAGCTGCTTTCCAACGCCTGCGCCATCGGGAGCGATGAAACCGAGACAGCCAGGGCGTCGGCAGATGTCCGGCTCTGCGACTTCGGCCCCATAGCGCTGGCGAAGGTCGACGACACCGGCGGGGACTGTATCGATCCCGGTGATCCCATAGCATACACCATCACCTTCGGCAATCCCCAGCCCATGGACCTTCATGACGTCGTGCTCACCGACAGCCTGGCCTCGGGGGTGATCTTCGTCTCGGCAAGCGGCGGCGGGACATACGACCCGGGGAGTCATGTTATAACGTGGCCCGTCGGCGTCCTGCCTGCGGGCACCGAAGGCAGCGAAAGCGCGCTCGTCGAGGTCCGGGAGGACTGGATATACGAATGGCGCATCGAGAACAGATGTGAGATCACGAGCGCGGAGATCGGGCCGGTAAGAACGACGCTCAGGACGTCTCTCTGCGGAACCAGCCAGGAGGGTCTGGCCGCGATTCACGTGCTCCCCCGGGACGCTTCCAGAACATGTTCGGAGGACTTCCCCGAGATCCAATTCTGTGAGGAAATATGCTGGACCGAGCCCGCCTGCGAAGTCGACTTCTTCACCGTCTTCTTCGGCCTGGACGAGTACCAGGGCTTCGAGTACGGCCTCACCTGGCCCGCGGAATGGGGCTCGATATCATTCATAAGCTGCAGCGACATGGCAATCGGTGAGATCGTGCACCCGGGTGACGCCATATCGCAGACCTGGTCGGAATGCCGGACGGGCAACCTCTGCTTCACCGGTTACGGCCGGGTGGACGCAACCGGCCCGGGGCGCATAAGCATCATCGCGCCTCCGACATGGTACGCTCCCAAGGTGATCACCTGCCACTACGGCCCCTATGATGTCATGATGTCATATAGCGGCGGGGTCTGCGGGGCCGAGGGCGATCAACCCTGCGGCTGGGGGCCGCAGCGGGTGGAGCCCACGACCTGGGGAGCCATCAAGGCCATGTTCCGGTAGCAGCGGCTGCCAGCTCTCCTGCAAAGCCTTCCTACTCGAGCCCGCCCTCGCGCGCGTAGTGGTAGATATACTCCTGGGCGTAGCCGGCGTAGGGGCCGAAATGCGAGCGGGCGAATTCATGTATCTCGCGGACCTTGACCTCGCGCGAATCGAAGTAGACTTTCTCCACGGCGCGCTTGATCCACACGTCCACTGGAAAGGCTTCGTAGAAGGAGAAGGCGAAGAGCAGCACGCAGTCGGCGACCTTCTCTCCCACCCCGGGCATGGTCTTGAGCTCCTCTTTGGCCTCGGCGTATGAGAGGTCCGCCAGGCCGCCGAGGTCTACCTTTCCGGCGGCGATAATTCTCGCCGATTCATTTAGATACGGCGAGCGGAACCCGGCGCCGCAACCGCGGATGTCCTTTTCGTGACAGGCACCGAGGACTTCGGGTTCCGGGAAGGCGTAGACCAGCCTGTCGCGGACGGCGCGCTCGTCGCCCATTCTCATGGAGATCCGCCTGACGAGCGCCTGTATGCGCTCGACGCGGTTATTGGATGAGAGGATATAGGAACCCAGGCATGGCCACGGGTCCTGCTTGAGAATCCGGAGGCCCCGGGCCGAGGCTATGACCCTCTCCATGAAACCGTCCACGCTTATTGAGCGCATTATGCGCCTGTATTTCTCGTCCAGACCGAGATACGAAGCGATTCTCGCCGGGTCTGCGCCCTTCTCGGCAACGTAGTGGATCCGCCGGCCCTCTTGCCGGAGCGCCACGGCGCGGCCGCCGATCACCCCGGAGCACCAGTCACCTTCCCACTCCCAGCCGAACACCTGCCCGCAGCCCATCGAGAGGCCCAGGTCGAAATCAGGGGCCGCAATGGTCCCTATTCCTGCATCCCTTTTGCCGGCCCGATCATCCAAGAATTGAGACATACTGTAGCGAAACTCCGACTGATTTAGTATAGTAACTGTCGAAGATCCTCCAGGACCTGAGCAGGGGCGGCTCCGGCTGGACCCGACCGGCACTGGAGGTCTGCGCGTTTATGGCCGCTTGCGGCCCCGAGGAGGCTTTGCTTTGAGGACTTCCAGGTACAAATACGCACTTGTCGCTCTCGGCCTCATCACGCTTATGGTAGCACCCGGAGGGGCGCTGTCAAAGGGTTTGTTTGCGCGCGACACTGCGCACCTTATGCCCTATGACGAAGGGGACTTCGATAGAATACCGTCCGCCACAGCGACTTTGAGACTGCTGGACTGCAGGCCCACCTACAAGGGCGCCATCTTCGCTTTCAAGGTCGACGTGTTCGAATCGGCATGGAGGCCCGTCTACGCCATCGAGATAGTGGGGCTGAACAACACTTTCATGGAGGTTCTCGACTGCCCTCCGGGCTGGACGGCGACGGAGTACCCACAGGCGCTGGGGGCAGGCGGGCGAAGCCTGTCGTTCTGTACCGAATCCAATCCCATAGTGCCGGGATCCCATCTCAGCGGATTCACGGTGCTCTCCAGCACCAACCGGGCGGTCCTGAGGTGGTACGCCACCGAGAAGTCGGGCATACTGCTCGGCAAGGTCCAGAGGACGGTGCTGACTTGCCCGACCTCGACGCTGCCGGGAACCTGGGGCTCGATCAAGGCTGTCTACAAGTAGCCTAGTCTCCCCCGACCTTCATCTCGCTCACTCTGAACGTCGGGCCGACTGTTCCAAACCTGTGGAGGAGATCATTCCCCACCGCGTCGATGCCGGCAAGCATCGTAAGCAGGTTGGAGGCTATCGTGACGTTCTTCACGGGATGCACGACTGCGCCGTTTTCAATCCAGAAGCCCCTGGCTCCGCTCGAGAAGTCCCCGGTGGTCGGATTGACGCCGACCCACCAGCCGGCAAGCGAGGTAACGTGCAGCCCGCTGGAGGTCGCCTTTATTATGTCCCCGGGAGCCTGATCGCCCGCCGCGAGGTAGTAGTTGGTGGACCCGACCCCGGGCAGCGCCCTGAACCCTCCGCGGCCGGCGTTGCCGGTCGAAGCCGCCCCTGCCTTCATCCCGGTCCCGACGTCGAAGAGAAAGCGCCTGAGAACTCCCTTCTCGAGAATCACGTTCCGCCTTGACGGGACGCCCTCATCGTCGAACGGGCGGCTTCCCGGGAGGCCGGGGAGCGTGGGGTCGTCGACAACCGTTACGAGGTCGGAGGCGATCTTCTCTCCTATCCTGCCGGCGAGCATGGACGTGCCGGCAGCTATTCTCTCGCCGCTGACCATCTGGAAGAGATGGGAGAGCACCGTGTACGCGACCGCCCGGTCGAATATCACGGGCACGTCCCGGGTAGAGACCGACAGCGCCCCGAGGCGCGAGATCGCCTTCTCACAGGCGCTTGATGCGAGCTCGGAGGGCCCGTCGAGCTTGCTGAAGAACCGGCTCTGCATCCCCTCCCAGCCGTTCGCAACATCCCCGTTTCTCTCGGCGACAACTGCCGCGCCGATCTCGAAGAAGGTTGAGGATCTGCCTGCCAGGAGGCCCCCGGTATTGGCGATAACCGTCTCGGTCTTGCTGTCGCTGTAATCGAGCCCCTCCATCTTCGAGATGACGGGATCGTAATCGAGGCAGAGCGACTCCGTGTCCTTGAGCAGGCCGACCTTCCGGTCTACGGAGATATCGTCTATGCCGCCGTCATATACCTCGACATTCATTTTCCCAGGCGATGGCGGCGCGAATACGTTGGATTCATCGGCGGTGGAGTGCTTCGCCAGGTCCACGCCCTTGTCCACCGTCCGCTCGAGCGACTCGTCTCTCATGTCGGAACTCGATACGAAGGCCATCCGTCCGCCGACAACCAGCCTCAGGGCATAACCGGCCGACTGGATGTTGTTGAGCCGCTCCACCGCCTGGTCCCTCACCTCTATCTCCACGCCCTCCGACTTCTGCAGGTAGACTTCACCCGCGTCGGCGGCGCTTCTCTCAATCAGTCCCAGCAATTTCTTGGCAACGCTTATCGAGTCCACTTGAGCCTCCTAGGCCGTACCGCCCACGTTGATGCTGGCTATGCGCAGCGTCGGCGCGCCCGATGAAACCGGCACCCACTGTCCCTTGCCGCACGTGCCGGGCCAGAAAGTCGTATCATTGCCAACCATGTCTATGCGCTTCAGGATCTCCGGACCATTTCCTATGAGGGTGGCGCCTCTGACCGGAGAGGTTATCCTGCCGTTCTCGATAAGATAGGCCTCCCTCACTCCGAAGGTGAAGTTCCCCGTAGTGGTATCGACCTCGCCGCCGCCGAGCCGGAGAGCGTATATCCCCCTGGGGGTCCGGCTGATGATCTCCTCCGGGTCGGACTCGCCGTCAAGGACGAATGTGTTGGTCATGCGCACCAGAGGGTAATTCATATAGGACTGCCGCCGGCCGTTTCCCGTGAGCGGAATGCCGAGTTTGTTGGCCGTAAGCCAGTCGGACATGTAGCCCCTCAGGACGCCCTTCTCGATCAGGACGTTGCGCCTTGACGGGGTGCCCTCATCGTCGTAGTCGAACGAGCCCCTCAGATGGGGGACGGAGCCGTCCTCGACGATGGTCACGAGTTCGCTTCCGACCTTCTCGCCGACCTGGCCCGTATAGAAGGAGGTTCCCCTGTCCACGCCGTCGGCCTCCAGGCCGTGACCCACGGCCTCGTGGAACACCACCCCGCCTCCGGAGGCGATGACGACCGGCATTTCACCGGACGGCGCATCCACGGCATCGAGCATCGCGACGGCCTGCCGCGCCCCCTCCTCTGCCGCTTCGCGCGCGAACTCCTCCGTGGCATATTCGAATCCCGACTTGGAGCTTCGCCTGACGTAGCCGGGAGCCCGGCGGTCGCCTCTCACGGCCACCAGGTCAATGGACAGCCAGACCAGGGGTGTTTCCTGCTCTACGGCGACTCCCTCGCTGTTGAAGAGGACCATGCGCTTCATCTCATCGCGATAGTCGATCCGGACCTGCTGGATCGCGGGGTCATACTCTCTCGCCACGCGGTCCGCCAGCTCTACTATCTTGACTTTGGCATCAGCCAGGACCTCGGAGGGGTCCAGATCGTACGAGGCCGCGCCTCGCCGCGGGCTCGCCTTGACGTCGGACGGTTTGACCGCGGCCACCGCGGCCCCGGGCACACCTATGCGCGAGGCAATGCCCGCGGCCCGCTTGAGATCTGCAGGCTCCCACGAATCGCAGAAAGCGTAGCCCGTCTTCCAGTCGTTTATGACCCTGACGCCGCCCCCCCTGTCGGACCCGAGCTGGACGGACTCTATCTTGCTGTCACCGACCCTTATACCCGTTCGTATGGTCTCCTCGAGATAGACTTCGGCGAACCGGCCGCCCTTGGAAAGCGCTTCGGCCAGCACCCGGCCGATCTCCAGGTCGGCACCGGCCATCGAGCCCCACTGGAGCTCCGCCGCGCCGGCGGCGCGAGCTCCGATGAGCTCCACGATGATTGGTGACGACAACGCAAGGGCGCTTCCCTTCGCCGTCACCTTGATGAAGTCTCGTCGTTTCATTGCACGTCCTCCCGTTCACCGCCTCTTCAGTGCGGACATCGTCGCGCCTGCACGGCCTTCCGCCGGACGACGCTTTACGCTAGGTTTACCACCTCTCTCCGGCTTCCATCAAGCCGAAAATCTCAGCGAGCGGTTTGATGCCCGCCCGCGCGCCGATCTCGGTGCAGTTCAGGGCCGCTGCGGCATTCGAGAACTCCAGGATCTTCTCCATCTCCCAGCTCTTCGCCAGGCCGTACAGGAAGCCCGCGTGGAAAACGTCCCCCGCCCCGGTGGAGTCGACGCATTCGACCTTGAAGCCGCGCGTCTCTATGAACCGGCCCTCGCAGAGGCAGACCGAGCCCATCCTGCCCAGCGTGGAGACCACGCATGCCGCGCCGCCGCCCAGTATCCGGCGAATCGCCGCGCGCCGGTCCGGCTCGCCCGTGAAACGCTCCGGAAACTCGCTCGACGCGACCACGTAGTCGGCGTTGGCCAGCATCTCGCCGGTACCATCTTTGACCGTCTCGGCATCCACGACGACTTTGACGCCGAGCCTCCGCGCCTCCCGGGCGGCATGCGCCGCGGCCGGAGCGTCATGGCCGTCGAGGTGGAGAAAGCGGCCGTCTGCGATCGAGCCCAAGGGGACTTCCTCCGGCAGCATTCTGAGCCGATCGTCACGCGTCCAGATGATGGTCCTCTCTCCGGTGGTTTTGTCTATGAGGATGAAGGCGAACTGGTTGAGCGCTCCTTCTACCACTTTCACATCGCTGACGTCCACACCCGCCTCGCGCAGCGTGGAGAGCGAAAAAGCCCCCAGGTCGCCGCCTCCCACCTTGCCGATGTACCTGACCCTGAGGCCCCACCTGGCGCAAGCGACCATGGCGCTCGCGACCTGGCCGCCCCCGGCCCGCCTGAACTCCTCCATGCGGAGCTTCTCCTCGTACCTGGGAAACCTCGGGACGACGCAGAGGTGGTCGACGGCATTGAGGCCCATTCCCACGACGTCGAATGGCCGCGACCCCCCGGAGCCCGTCAGACCTTCTGTTGCTTCCACGTGCCCCTCCTGAACCAGACAACGAGAATGCAGAAGTACAGCGCCTTGGCGAGTATGACCACGGTCCACATGGAGTCGGCCCCGCGGCCGAGCGCGTATACGAGCAGCGCCGCCATGGGTATCTGGAAGACCCAGGTCGCCAGGAGCTCGCCGACGGTTGGAGGCCAGGTCTTCCCGGACCCGTAAAAGGCCGAGGACAGCGCGATTGAGGTGGCCATCAGAGGTTGCGCCAGGGCGAAGTACCTGAGCACATGCGCTCCCATGACTCTGATCTCCTCCGACCTGCCGAACACCATCATGATGTCCTCGGCGAAGATCATCTCGGCGGCGGAGAGCGTCAGGGATATGGCCAGTGCGAGTAAAGCGGCGTTGCGCGCGCTCGCCTCGGCCCTGTCCGCCTTGCCCGCGCCCAGACTCTGCCCCACTATGGCGGAAGCGCCGAGTTCGAGGCCCACGGCGAACACGATGCCGAACTCGACTATTCTCATGCAGATGCCGTAAGATGCGATGATGACCGTTCCAAACACGGCGACGAAAACGGCGAACACCCAGTGCGCGAGACTTCTCGCCACGCTCTCAATGAACGGCGGAAAACCTATCCTGAGGATGCGGCCCATGGTCGCGGTGTCGATCCTGAAGCCCTTCTCGCCGATCCTGGCCACCCTCCGCGGGCTCCTGAGCACGTAGAGCCCGACGGCTACGGCGCATACGGCGGAAATCACGGTTGCGATGGCCGCCCCCGCAATGCCCATGCCGAACTTGAAGATGAAGAGCGGGTCGAGCACGATGTTGAGCGACGTCGAGAAGAGCATTATGTACATGGCCCTGGGGGCCTCGCCCATGCCCCGGAGTGCCGTGTAGACCGAATAGGTCGAGAACATGAACGGCAGGCCCAGGAGGAGTATCTTCCCGTAGGCGACACCATGGCCGACTATCCCCGCGTCGGAGGTCATGAAGTCCAGGACATGGCCCACGGTGAAGTACCCGATGATACCCATGGGTATCGCAGCGATGACTTTCATTATGATGGTCTGCTCGATGGCGCACGCGGCGCCGTCATAGTCCCTCTCCCCGAACCTCCTCGATATCACGGCGACCGAGCCGGAGCCGACGAGCGAGTTTATGGACGTGAGCACCCACAGGAAAGAACCGAAGAGCGTGATGGCGGCGACTTGAGCGGTCCCGAGCCTCGCAACCCAGAACATGTCGGTGAGGGCGTACACGGTCGTCGCGGCAAAACCGATCATGGAAGGGATACCCATGTAGAGGACGTTTCCGAGAACGCTGCCCTCTGTCAGGTCTCTCCCAGTTATCGGCTTCTCCAAAAAGACCTCCGGTTCAGGCCCGGGCGGCGACTTCAGCGGGCGTACGCGAACTCCTCAGAGTCATGGGCGGGCCGGCGCTGCTCGATAAGCCCGAACCTGAGCCCCAGTATGCCCCTTCCGCTCAGCACGGTGAGCGTTGCTTCGATATTTCTGGCCAGAACGTAGCCTATTTCGATCCCTGAGGAGGGACCATACACGGCGTTGCCTCTCAGTACTACCCTCTCATCCACCCGGTACGCGCAACACAGGCCCACGAGCGGATGTTGCACGCTCCGCTCGAGCCAGGTGCCCCCGATCAGCGACAGGCCGTAACTGCGCGGCCCAGGCGGGCCCGGAGAGTGTGACAGTACCACGTTCACATAGGCCTCCAGAACGAAGTTGTCGTGATCGTCTCCACCACCCGGATGCCCGGGATAGATGCCCGAATGGCCGCCCGTGAAAGACGTACCGAGGCCCAGCGACCGCCAGAACTTGGCGTCCAGAGAGAGTCCCGCGCCGGGGACGCCGTACATGCCGACGAATATGCTCTTGCCGGGCTGCGCGGCGTCCGGCAATCCGGCACATGCGGAATCCGGGGCGAGAAGCGCAGGGAGCAGGACAGGCAGAAGCAGACACAGCAGGCCCGATCTAAGCATTGAGAACCTCTCCAGGGGAGCGCCGAATACCGTATCCTACCAGAAATACGGGGGCGCACAACACTTAAATCGGGCCGCCGGCTACAGCCAGGTGATGAGATTCAGCTGGAAGGGATTGCCCAGGACGTTCCGCGACGGAATCACCCGCACGGTGAGGCCATACTTGCCGCTGTCCTCGCAGGCGACTTCGCCGTTATAGACATGTGTGCCGTCCTCGTTCTGACGCACCGACCGGAGTTCTACAGGGCACCCGCGCCGTATGAGCCTCTTTTCGTCAAGAAGTCCGTAAAAGGCCTCTACCGTGACATCGTCGGGACTCAGGGCCCCGAGCCTGAGCACGGCCTCCACGGGAACCATGACGCCGACTCTCTCGTTGCCGTCGATTTCGGCCCGGAGGTCGAGGATCTCAATACTCTTCCAGTTCTCCCTGGTTTTCCGCTTCCAGGAAGCCAGCCCGCGGGCGCGTGCCGAATCGTCACAACTCAGGCGGTTGTATTCGGCGACTGCCGGCAGGTAGAATTCGTTGACGTACTGCTTGACCATGCGGTCGGTGTTGAAAACGTGGCAGAGCGAGCGCATGGACTGCTTCATGGTTCGTATCCAGCCTCGAGGCAACCCGTCCCTGCTGCGCGTGTAGAAGAGTGGAATGACTTCCCGCTCGAGTATGTCATAGAGTGCATTGGACTCGACCTTGTTCTGGTACTCTATGTCCCTGTATGACTCGCCCTTGCCTATTGCCCACCCCAGGTGCGGCGAGTGGGCTTCATCCCACCACCCATCAAGTATGCTGAGGTTGAGACCGCCGTTGGGCACGACTTTCATGCCGCTCGTCCCGCTGGCTTCCATAGGCCTCAGCGGGGTATTGAGCCATATGTCCACGCCCTCGACGAGGTAGCGCGAAACGATCATGTTATAGTCTTCCATGAAGACGATGTGATTGCGGACTCCCTCCTCGCGGGCGAAGTGGAGAACCTGCCGGATGAATTCCTTGCCCGTGCTGTCCTTCGGATGGGCCTTGCCGGCGAAGATGAACTGCACCGGTCGGTCGGTGCTCTCCAGGATCTTTTTGAGGCGCGCCTTGTCCTGGAGGATGAGCGTCGCTCGCTTGTAAGTCGCGAACCGCCGGGCGAAACCTATGGTAAGCGCGCTCGGGTCAAGGACTTCTTCGGCGCGCCTCAGCTCTTCGCTGGAAGCTTCCCTGTTTTCGAGCTGCCTCCTGAGGCAGGACCGGGCAAATGAGACAAGGCGCTCTCGGCGCCGCTCATGCGTCCGCCAGAGTTCCGAGTCGGGTATCTTCCAGACCCCGTCCCACACCGTTTCATCGGTCGGGCGCTCGACCCAGCCGGGGCCTAGATAGCGGTCGAGCAGCGTCGCCATATCGTGCGACACCCAGGATGGGATGTGCACGCCGTTGGTGACATACTCGACGGGAATCTCATCGAACGGAACGTCTTCCCACATGTCCGACCACATCTTCCTGGTGACCTGCCGGTGCAGCCGGCTTACGCCGTTGACGCGCGCGGCCTCCCGGATGGCCAGCCTGGCCATGTTGAAGGGCTCGTCCCGGCCCGCCCCGTCGACCCTGCCGAGCGCCAGCAGCGCGGGCAGGTCTATTCCCAGCTCATGAACGTAGTCGCCGAAGTACTTCTCTATCATGGGCGCCGGGAACTCGTCGATGCCCGCGGGCACGGGCGTATGCGTGGTGAACACATTACCGCTCCTGCCTATCTCCTTGGCCTCTTCGAAGGAAAGGCCCCGTTCGCACATCAGCTGTCGCGCGCGCTCGAGGGCGAGGAAGGCCGAGTGCCCCTCGTTCATGTGGTACACGACGGGGTCTAAGCCTATCGACTTGAGCATGCGCACACCACCGATGCCCAGCACTATTTCCTGCTTGATCCGCATCTCGAGGTTGCCGCCGTAGAGGTTCGACGTGATTTTCTGGTCCTCGGGCGAGTTATCGTCGATGTTGGTGTCAAGAAGGAAAAGGGGCACGCGGCCTACCTCGACGCTCCAGCACCTGATGCGAACATCACGGCCCTCGATGCGCACCGAGACCGTCATGGGGTTGCCGTCCGAGCCCAGCAGCGGTCTTACCGGAAGGTTGCTGAAGTCATTCACGTCGCAACGCTCCTGCTGCCACCCGTCGGCATTGAGGTACTGGCGGAAGTAGCCCTCCTGGTAAAGAAGCCCGACGGCCACGATCGGCACGCCGAGGTCGCTCGCGGACTTGAGTGAATCTCCGGCGAGGATGCCCAGGCCGCCCGAGTATATCTTAAGGCATTCCGTGAGTCCGAATTCGGCCGAGAAATAGGCGAAGAGCGGCATGTCATGATCATAGAATTTTCTGAACCATGTGCGTTCGTCCGCGAGGTACTGCTCGAACCTCTCGGTGACCTGGTTGAGGTGATCCATGAATGAATCGTCCTCCAGCAGGTGGGTGAAACTCCGCTGTGACATCCGCCCCAGCATCAGGACGGGATTGTGGAAGGTGCTGTCCCAGAGGTCCTCGTCCAGCCGCCTGAACAGGTCAATGGCGTCCCTGTCCCAGCTCCACAGAAGATTGAACGCCAGTTTTTCCAGCGCCGCCAGGCTCGCCGGCACCGAGGGCCTTACGTCGAAACTTACCATACCAGCCATGTGATGACCTTCCCTATTGCGCAGCTCCTGTCCTAAACCGGACCAACGCCGCCATCGGCGAAGGTGTCTGCGAGTATCTTCTCCTGTTCCGCAACGTCCTCCGCCATGAGCTCGATCTCAGCCATGAAGGCCTCGCCCAGTTCCTCGAGTATCCAGGGGCTGGCCTCCTCGATCAGCGTCCCGGAAAAGTCCGGGGGATCCTGCTCCGACGCCCTCGCGAGTATGTCTGCGATGTGGACGATCTCGACGAGCTTCCTTACGACATCTTCCTCGTCACGCACGCCCTCGGGCTCGTGATGCCACCTGATGGCCCCGACGAGCGTCTGCGGGAGCCGCCACTTCTCCGCGGCGTAAGCCCCCATCCTGGAGTGATCAAACCCTATCACCTGTTCCTCCACACCTCTGAGGTCTTTGCCGCTCCTCGTGCTCTCGAGTACGACCCTGCCGTAATCACCGGGCTTGAGCCTGAGGGACACGGCCTTGCCTATGTCATGCACCAGGCCGGCTGTGAATCCCTCTTCCTCGTCCGCGTTTCCGAATTTCGCCGCGATCGACTTCGCCCAGGCGGCGGTTCTTATGGCGTGCCTCCAGAGCAAAGCGTACTCTTTCCGGCCGCCGCCCAGAGAGTTCATCAGGTCGGCGAAGGCGATGTTCACGACCTGGTTCTTGACCGCCTTGGCCCCGAGTATGGTAATAGCGAGCGGAACCGTCGAGATGCGCCGGGGGAGGCCGTAGTAAGCCGAATTCACCAGTCTCAGCACGCGGCTCGTGAGGCCCTCGTCCGACGAGAGCGCTTTGGCGACTTCCTTCAGCGGCGCGTTACCGTCGGAAAGCAGCTTATTGACCACGGTAAGCACCGGGGGAAGAGTCGGCAGAGACTTGAGCGCAAGGCCATAGGCCTCGTCTATCTCCTTCTCCGGCTCCCCGCCTCCCATGGACTTAGTCGGGGTCCTGACGAAGGTCAGCGCCCCCTTCTCATGGGCGTTCACAAGCGCCTTGAGCACATTCTGGTCGAAGTTCTTGGACGGGTAGCCCGTCAGTATGGATATGGCCTCGTCGTGGGAAGACGCGGCGCGGAACGGGCGGTCGGAGGTGATCGCGTCAAATGAGTCGGCCAGGGATATTACCCTCGCGAGAAGCGGTATGTCTTCGCCTTTTAGGCCGAACGGGTATCCCGAACCGTCGTAGTGTTCGTGATGGTACAGCACGCCCGGCACGAGCTCCTTGAGCCCCGTGCAGGCGTTTACGATTTCCGCTCCGATCAGCGGGTGGCGTTTGATGAAATGGTATTCTTCCTTGGTAAGCTCGCCCGCCTTCAGAAGAATGCTGTCCGGAATCCCGACCTTCCCGATGTCATGCAACAGCCCGGCAAGCCGCATGCAGCTTCTGAGCTCCTGGTACACGGGAGAGTCGTCGGCCTTTTCCATCTCGTTGATGATGGCCATCGATATCATCGCCACCCTGTCGGAGTGGCCTCGCGTCTTGGGATCCCTGGCGTCAAGGGCCGCCGACAGGCCGTACGCCAGCGAACGAAGCCTCTCCTCGTTCTCGAACTGGTTGCCTATCTCGTGAATGACGCCGCCGACGACATGGCCCAGCACCTGGACCATCCCGTCCTCCCGGTCGAAGAAGCCCGCGTCCTCGCTGTGCGAGGCCGCGATAATGCCGCTGACCCGCTCGCCCACGATAATGGGCACGACCAGCGCCACGGGGGCCTTCGTGGCGACCGCGGACTCCTCAGCCGCCATCTGGTATTCGACCGCCGTTATCCTCATGCCCTCAAGCCCGGTCTCCTCCATGGCCGAGTCTATCGCCATGAGAAGTACGCGTTCGTCTTCCGGAGATGATAGCCCCGCCGTGCCCGTCACAAAGGACTCGCCGCCCGTCCCGGTAAAGAGCGCCACGAGCACCTGCTCGGCGGAGGTCCCGGTCTGAATCGCCGAGGCTACTTCATTCAGGACCGTTTTGACGAGATTCGTACAGTCCCCGGTTTCGGCCCCGATGGGACCGTTCGCAAGCTCCGCGCCGTAACGCGAGAGCCGGCGCTCCATGAGTTTCATGAATTTGGCCCTGTAAACCGGGTCGTACAGGGTCTCGAGAATGTTGCTTCTGCTACTTGCCTGATTGCCTGCCATTTCGGAACTCCCAGCTTTTCCCTGACGGGTTCATTTCTATCCGGGCTCTTTGCTTTCGCCCGGCCTCCGCTTCAAAACGTTGCTGATGTATATTTCGACTCTGCGGTTGCGTTCACGGTTCTCGCGACTGATGTTGGGCACCAGCGGTCTCGTATCCGCCACGCCGTAGGCAAACAGCGAGTCCGCGGGTACGCCTTTCGAGCTCAGGTAATGGACAACGCTCACCGCGCGCGCAATCGAGAGTTCCCAGTTGGACGGGTACTCGGCCGTGGATATTGGAAGATCGCATGTATGCCCTACGACCGAGACCTTCCCGGGCCTGATTTCGGCGATCTTGGCGACAATGTCCAGGACCGGCAGGACTTCCTCGTGAATGTCGGCGTTGCCGGTCGGAAACATGAGCGCGTCCCAGATTCTTATGGCCAGGCCGTCATCCGTCTCGAGCACCTCAAGGTCTGTGAACTCCGGCAGTCCCGCCGCCCCCTTGACCTCCTGCACGGCTTCGCGGTACTCCTTATCTTGCACGCTCTCCTCCCGCAGTCCCTTGGCAAGGGCCTCCTCGGGCAAGACGCCCGAATGCCCGGTCATCGCCATTTCTTCTCCACCGGCATGCGGCAGGAACGACAGGGCTCCTCTGACTGAGCCTATGGCCCTCCTGAACCTGGGTTCCTTGAACGTGGACATGGTCACCATCACGATCATGAACGTGAGCAGCAATATCATCAGGGCGGTATACGACATCATAAAGGCGCTGTCGTCATCGTCGCCGCCACCCTTCTTTCTCACAGGACCCTCAGCATCAGTATCCAAAAGGCAAAGCCCCCTCGAGGTCGAAAAGCACTTCTACCCTGCGGTTCTTCATCCGGTGCTCTTCAGTGTCGTTATCGCAAAGCGGGCTGAATTCAGCCCTGGCCAGGGCCGCGAAATTGGCGTCCGGCCCGGCTTTTTCCTTGATTATCTTGAGTACATTGGTGGCCCTTCTGGCAGAAAGCTCCCAGTTGGAAGGGTACTCCTCGGTGTTTATGGGGAGGTCGCACGTGTACCCCGCGACCGTAACGGTAGCCTTGCCCCTGGCCGAGGCCTCCGCTATGGCGCCCAGCAGTTCGTATGCGGACTTCTTGACATCGGCCTGGCCTCTCTCGAAAAGAAGCCGGGTCGAGATCCTGAACTTGAAGCCTGACTTGGTCTCCACCAGCTCGACGTCCTGTACGCCCTCGTACATGCCTGCTTGCGCGGCATCGACACCTATTTCGCTGAGCCTCTCGCGCACCGCCGCAAGCCTCGCCTGCCTGCCGGAAAGGTCGGTAACGAAGAGAGGAAACACACCGGTGTGTCCCGTAAAGGGACCGGTGCCTCCGCCGGCGACGATCCTGTTACCCAGGGTCCCGGGCACCACCGCCATCGCCCCCCTTACCGCTCCGACTGCGGTCTCCCACTGGCCCGGCTCAAACGAGGAGAACGAGTACACGAGCACGAAGAAGGTAAAGAGCAGAGTTACCATGTCCCCGAAGGTGGTAAGCCAGCCGGCTCCATCATCGGGTGGTCGTTCCCTGCCAAGCGCCATTACTGAGCCCCCGATTTCTGGGCTGCAAGCCCCTCCCTCATCTTGGGCGCCAGGAATGACTTGAGCTTGCGCTCAACGACCCTCGGGCTGTCGCCGGACTGTATGGACCTGACCCCCTCGATCACTATCTCCTTCACCATCACCTCATGCTCGGAGATCATCTCCAGCTTGCCGGCCAGGGGAAGGCAGATAAGGTTGGCGATCAGGGTTCCGTAGAACGTCGTGATCAGGGCGACGGACATACCGGGACCAATCGCCGAGGGGTCCTCGATGGAGCGCAGCATCTGTATTAGTCCGATCAGCGTCCCAAGCATGCCGAAGGCGGGCGCGTACTTGCCCATTGCCTTGAACATGCCCTGCCCGCGCTTGTGCCTCTCGGTCAGGAAGGTGAGTTCCATTCTGAGCATGGAGGCGACAAGGTCGGGATCGATGCCATCAATGGCGAGCTCAAGCCCGCCCTTGAGGAAATCGTCGTCCACCCCATGCAGGTCTTTCTCAAGAGCAAGCAGGCCCTCGCGTCTCGCTTTTTCCGCAAAGGTGACGAGGGTCTTGATGGTCTTCTCGGGCGAGTCCATCTTGTGCAGGAAAGCGCTCTTCGTGACCATCATGACCCTGAAGATGTCGCCGAGCGGATAGTTGATGAGGGTTGCAGCGAGCGTACCGCCGGCCGTGATCATGAGCGAGGGTATGTTTATGAAAGTGCCGACTCCGCCGCCCTGGAAGATGGCGAGGAAGAGAATACCCGCACCGGCTACGATACCGGCAATAGTGGTGATATCCATCAGGCCGCTCCCCCTCTGACGCACGGGGCGGAATCAGATACTTTCAACGCAAACTCCACCACCCTGTCGATGACCTCTTCGGGCGATTCCTTGACGATCAGCTTCTTGCCGGTGGTGAGAGTTATGACGGTGTCAGGCGTGCGCTCGAACGTCTCGATAAGGCTCGAGTTGACGTAAACGCAGGCGCCGTTGAGCAGAGTCAGGGCTATCAATTTTAACTGGCTCCTTTTCCGTAAATCCGGAGCAACTGGGCTACCGGCCTATATCCCGAACCAGTCGAGCAACTTGTCGGCGATCAACTCGAGCGCTTTGTCCCTCTCGTAGAATCCGCTCGCCAGCCGCTGCTCGACCCTCGCGCGGGCACTGATGCCGGTACCGTCGTTCCCCCCTGCGGCCCGGGTCCTCCTTAACGTGATGTCGGCGCTCAGCCTCTTGCCGTTTCCGGAAAACTCAATGACGTCGGGGCGCCGGCGTTTCCCGGCGCGTTCGCTCCCGGTCACTCTTCTATTCGAATCGACGAAAGGCACAACTCCGAAATCACCCGGTATCTTCAAAATCGTCACGCCCCCTGACCGCAATATCTGTCTAGAGTCCGTATAGAGCTGCGAGACTCGTCGCAATCTGGTTCGAGGACTGCAGCGTATAGAGCATTTCCTGGAGGGCGTAGTACTGGTCTTTCAACGCCTTTTCGCGGATGCTCAGCGTCCTCTCCTGCCGCTTCACGCTGTCCTCAATCCGGTCTATCCTGTCGTTGACTGCGTCCCGGCTGCCGGCTATAGTGCCGTCAATCGAGACGTACCGTGAAATCATCGAGTCGAGTGCGGACGCTATCCCGTTTTCGGAATTAAAGAGAGCAGCCACACCCTCGAGGTCCGCCTCCAGCGCCTCTTCGAGGGCATCGGAATCCGAGATGCTGAAAGTCCCGGTCCTCGTCGAGGTGATGCCTATCTGGCTCAGCGCCTGGTAGGCCGAGTCGGTGCCCGAAACATAGCCGACCATGACCCCCCTCAGGCTGGACCTCAGTGAGATGTAACTGAACTCGCCGGCGAGAACACCACGCGTATAAGTCGCGCCGTCCACCGCCGTTTTGGCATGGAGGTATTCATAGGCATCGTTGTAAGCGGTCAAGAACTCCACGATCTTCGCTTTGATCCCCTCCACATCGAGTTCGACGGTGAGCGTTACGGCCGCGTCGCCGGCTTCCTGCTCGGCCAGCAGGTTGATCGAGAGACCCGTGACCATGTTCTCGACGTGGTTGCTGCTGCTCACGACATTGAGCCCGTCAACGGTGAGCAGGGCGTCGAGCTCGTTCGCCCCCAGGTCCGCGTAGATATATCCTCCCACTGTATCCGTCGCGGCCGTCGCGTTCGTTACGCCGACTGACCCGAGCAACCCGTCGGTATCCGCGAAGGACATGGCGCCGACTGTGCCCGTCGTGCCGCTGGCTATCGTGAGCCTCGCGGTGGTCGGGGTATCGAGTATTACCGACGCGGAGACGGCCCCGTTGCTGGCTTCGTTGATCGCCGCGGCAATGGCGCCCAGCACCGCTTCATCGGTGTCGCCGCTCGCTATCTCAACACTTACGTCATACGTATCTGAGCCGATCGTGATTGAAAACGTCTTCGTCCCGGCGTGGGTCGAGCCGAGCGCAGTCGCGTCCTGGTCGTACCGGCCCGACGCGACCGTATGCGCCCTGGCCAGCTGCGTGACCGAGATAGTATGGCCCCCCGAGGCGGCGGATGCGCTTGCCGTCGCCGTCAGCACATTCGTGTTGCTTGACGTGACGCTCTTGGACAGGAAACTGGACGATGTCCCGGTGCCCGCCAGCTCTTCCGCCAGGTCCTCAAGATCTCTCAACTTCTCCTTGAGGTCGGTGAAGATCGCCAGCTTCACCTCCAGAGCCGATTTCTGTTCCTCGAGCGCGGTGATCGGAGCTTGCAGATACGTGAGGTAGCTCGAGAGATAGTCATTGAGCGAAATGGTCGGTATGCTAGACAATGACATCCGTGGTCTCCTTGGCGGTCTCGCCATCCGGCTTGCCCGACATGCTCTCCGCGGTCATTTTGTTGAGCGCCGTGGCCCACATATCCCGCATCTCGCTGAGCATCCTGCAAGCCTCCTCGGTGTTTCCTTTCTTGACCTGTTCAAGACAGAATTCATATAGGCTGAAGAGTCTTCCCGAAATCTCCTGGTAGTCGACGTCAAGGGCCCCCATCAACTCCACTATTCCCCTGCATGCGCCATTCTGGTCTGATTCGTTGAGGCATTTGATAACGTGGTCATAGAGCATAAGCACGAGCTGGCCCGGGGAGGCACCCGTGACCTGGCCCTGCTTGTAGGCATCAACTCCGTCGTACTTCATCTCGCCCGCTCCCTTCTCTTCCGAGATGGCCTATCCGGTAGGCGGAGAAAACGTTCCCCGCATGTCGCTCCAGTCTTAATCAGGGCGGGTGCTCCCCCGTGGGGGAGCACCCGGAGGCCTAAGGCTGGTTAGCCTCGTATCAGACTCAAAATGGTCTGCGGAGCCAGGTTCGCCTGTGCAAGCATAGCCGTAGCAGTCTGCTGCAACACAAGGTATTTGGTTGCCTCCATCTGCTCCGACGCCATGTCGGCATTGTAAATCCTGTTGTAAGAAGCCCACACGTTGGTTATGGAGATCGAGATGTTGGCTTCCTTGATGCCCATTCTTGCAGAAGTCGAACCTATCGACTGCAGGCTCGTGTTGAGTGTGCTGATGGCGGCGTTTACGTTCGCCAGGGCGGTTGAGGCCGCGCTGGTCGTCGAGACGTCGAGGTCGCCGTCGGCAACAGTGAGAGAGCTCGCGTTGTGGCTCTGCGAGATCCCGAAGCTCATGGTGTCGGTAGCCTGCTCGCCAACCTGGAACTGCTTGCCGGTGTAGTTACCGTCGAGCAGCACGGTACCGCCCCAGGTCGTCGCGGAGACGATCTGGTCGATTTCGGAGGCCAGCTCATCCAGCTGCGACTCGACGGCAGCCCTTTCGGACGTGCCCAGCGTGTCGTTCGCTGCCTGGAGAATCTTCTCCTTCATGGTAATGAGAATCTCGCTGATGTTCTCAATACCACCTTCGGCCACTGAAAGCAGGTTGGTCGCGTCACCGATGTTGTCGCGGGCGACGGCAAGACCCCTTGCCCTTCCGTTGAGCTTCTTGGCAAAGGTCATGCCGGCCGGATCATCGGCCGCAGAGTTGATCTTCTGGCCGGTGGCCAGACGGAGCTGGTGTAAAGCCAGCTTCGAGTTGACATCGCGCAGCGCCGTCAAAGCGTTCAATGCTGCTATGTTTACATTAATCCTTGAGAGGTCAGCATTCGCCATTTTGTAAACCCCCTTACGATCATCTTGACCTCGCTGGGGCTTCCTTGCCAACCCGGATCCAACCATCGTGGTTGGTCCTGATGCTGCGGCAGTTCCAGAGAACAGAAGCGGGGTACCGTATGGGTACCCGGTAACCGATAGTACACCCCCTTCCATAGTCATATTGTTCCATGACGCTTACCACTTTCGTGGTGGTCGACGTTTTGACTCCCTCTAGGGTTATCGAACAGAACGAGGAAAACTTTAGAGGCTATTCAGGTTATTTCGAGGCGCAACTTATTGATTTTGCCTACTTTAGCGTTTGTTTGCAGATTGTGAGATATTCCGCAGCCGCTTCGGCGTCGCCGAGTTTGTGGTGGAGACCGGCGAGCATTTTCGGGGCCTCGGGGTCGCCCGGCTCCAGCGCATGGGCCCGCTCATAGGCCGAGATCGCCCCGGCGAAATCCCGCCGCTTCACCCTGACGATGCCGAGGCATCTCTGCAGGCTTGCGCTCTCGACATCGCTGCCGAGGGCGCGCTCCAGCGTCTCCTCGGCCCTGTCGTATGCTCCAGCGGCTGTGTACGATTTGGCGAGCTCGAAATAGAGGCGTTCCTCGCGCGGCAGCAGATTGAGTGCCTTTTCGAAATGCGGCACGGCCCCGGCGAAGTCCATCTTCTCGAAGGCGAGCCTCCCCAGGAGGATATGGCCGTCCGGGAGGTCCCCGTCCACGGCGACCGCGTCCCTGAGAGCTTCCCGGCCCCCCTCCATGTCCCCGCCCGCCAGGCGGCACTTGGCGACGAGAACGAGCGCAGCGGGGATGTCGGCTTCGAATCCCAGGAGTGGCGTGGCGGACTTCCGCGTGTCCTTTGCCCTGGAGATATACGTGAGGATCTCCTTCTCGGCCCTCTCGAACTTCTTGAGACCAAACAGGGCAGAACCCAGGAGCAGGTGAGCGCTCAGCATCGCGGGATCGAGCTCCTGTACCTTGCGCAGGAGCCGCATGGCCTCCTCATACTTTCCGAGCTTTATCATGGAGGAAGCCAGGTTCTGCGTCGCGACGGGCCTCAGCTCGGCGGGAAGTCCCCCGGCTTCGAGCGCCCTGTCATAGGCTTGGGCGGCCTCGCCGTATGTCCCCAGCAGCGACAGCGTTTCCCCGAGGTGGAAGAGGGACACGGCGTCGTCCGGGTCCTGTAAGACCATTCTGTTCAGTATATCGAGGTTGCGCTCGAGCTTGGGCCGCATTTCATCTCGGCTGAGCCCGTAGCCTGTGTGTTTGAGTACTATCCCGGAAGGCTTGACATTCGCGCCGATCCGCTTGAGCGACGAGTCCACCTGCTCATGAACCGCGCCCTCGTAACGTATGCCCCTGTTGTTCCTGAACAGGCGCTGGTGGAGGTTGACATACGTTCTGCCGGCGCCCGACCTGACTTCGCTCTCGATTTTGACGAAATAAGCGTCGGCGTCGCCCGACATCGCGGACACTATCCTGCCGGTTGATTCAGGGTCGACGCGCTCGTCGGCGTCCAGGAAGAAAACCCACTCCCCCGTGGCCTTCGCGAGAGCCGCGTTCTTCGCCTCGGAGAAATCGTCTTTCCACTCGTGCCCGAACACCGAAGCTCCATAAGACGCGGCCACCTCTCTCGTGCCGTCGGTCGAGCCCGTGTCCAGGACCACGATTTCATCCGCGATTTCCCGGACACTCTCGAGCGCCCGGGGCAGGTCGGCCTCTTCGTTCTTCACGATCATGCAGACGGTAAGTTTCTTCTCACTGGCGTTCAACGGCGTCTACCTCCTCCGTACCGCCGGCGGCCTCCACTGCCTCCAGCGCCTTCTTTATCGTTTTGTCTCCGGGAGCCAGCCTCATCGCGGACTTGAGCAGCGTGGCCGCCGTCTCGGTGTCACCCTGCGAGGCGAACACGTGCGCGACCGCCGCGTGGATTTCGGGCCGGTCATTGTGTTCCTGAAGCAGGGTATGGTAGAGATTTATGCCTTCCTGCACCATGCCGGTCGAAAGATACAGGTCGGCCAGATTCTTCCCCGCCTCCCAGTTGCCGCCGTCCGCCTCAACTGCTCTCGTGAAGGCGGTACGCGCCTCCTCCGCATTCCCCTCCTCGAACAGGATACAACCCAGGTTGTTCAAGGCCCTGGAGTCCCGCGGGTCCAGTTCGATGACTTGCTCGAACTCGGCGCGCGCCTCGCCCGCTCTTCCGGCAAGGGCGAGCAGGACGCCTCTCTGGTAATGCGCTTCGACATAATCCGGCTTGAGGGCGATGGCAGCATCGAGGTCGGACAGGGCGGCGTCACTGTCGGCGCGCCTGCAGTTCTCACCGGCGCTTTTGAGTTTGAAGGCCGCGTCCCGCTCTGCTTCTGCAGCGACGTCCGCGCCGCTCTCGAAGTGGACATAGGAGTCCTTGGCACAGACAATGCGCAGCCCGCGATCCCTGAGTCTCCTCTGGAGGTCGACAAGCACGGCGCCCGAGGCGAACTCATCCGCCAGCCCCGCATCGAGAAGCACGCTCCTCTTCACGGCGAGAGCCACGGGAAGCGCTGCCTCGAGATTCTCGACGCGCCCCCTGTGCTCGAGCGAGTTCTTCTTCGCGAACTTAACGAGCGGTTTGCCGGTTCGCGTGTACGCCGGGCTGACCTGTTGCATTCCCCAGCCGGCATTGCTCGAGGATACGGCGCAGCCGACGTCCTCCAGTGCGAGAAGGGCCTCCAGAGGCGGCGCCCAGCCCGGCGTCAGGACCGCCCCTTCGGATACGAAAAAGAGCGCGTCCTCGCCGCACCCCTCTGCGAACTCGAGGATCGCGGCCGGCACCGACTGGTCTTCGGTCGTCATGATCGTGCTCACGCCGTCGGGCGATCCGACCACGTGGCCGGCAATATACACCGGCCCGGGTGAGACCTGCCTCAGGCTCTCGATGGTCTCGGCGAGCGCGTGCCCGCCTTCCCCGGCAAGCAACACCACGGGCGGGCCCGTCAGCGGTACCGGCGAGTGCGAACCGTTTTCGGCCTCCCCGCCCGAGCCGGGGCTCGCGTCGACCGCTGCCCGAGAGGCCCCGGCGAGGGACGCTACCGGCGCCCACTTCGCCGTGAATCTCCTCCGGTTCTCCTCCATTAGCCTGCCGTAGTCCACGTCGATACTGCGGAAAGTCTTGCTTCCCTCATGGTGGACGAACGCGTCCCTTGCCCAGAGCACCTTGTATCCCGCGAGCCTCGCTCTCAGGCAGATGTCGTCGTCCTCGAAATTGCCGATACCGAAGCGCGTGTCGAACAGGCCGATCTCATCCAGCATCATCCTTCTCATGAGCATGCAGACACCGACTATCTTCTCGACCTCCACGCTTCTGTGCCTGTTCTTCTCGTACACGTCTTCGCTGAACTCGTAGAGTTCGCGTTCGCTCTTGTAGGACACCGGTATCTGCTGAATGGTTGATGCGAAGCTCGTTGAGGGGCCGACGATGCCGACGCTCTCGTCACTTTCCATGTGCCTCATAAGCTTCTGCAGCCAGCCGGGCGGCAGAATGGTGTCGTTGTTCAGGATGACCACGTACTCGCCATACGTGCGCTTTATGCCCTGGTTGCACGCGTAGGCGAAGCCCATGTTGCTTTCATTCCTGATCACTTCGATATTGTTCTGGTCGGCTTCATAGGTGACCTCTTCGGAGGACCCGTTGTCCACCAGAACGAGCTGGTAAGGCAGGCTGGTGTTCTTCTTGATGCTCAGCCAGCAGTTGCGGGTCGCCTCGAGTTGGTTGTGAACCGGTATGACTATGCCGACGTCGGGACAGATTTCGGGAACGGGCCGCGGCCGCTTATAACCGCCGCTGCTCCCGGTCCCGGCGGCGCGCTTCCCAGCCGCGCCTCCGGCTATGAACGCGAACACCTCTTCCCAGTATCTCTCCACCGCTTCGTAGCTGTAGTTCCGCCGGGCCAGCGACCGGCCTTCGGTCGACAGGGTATTCCACAGGTCGTCGTCCGAACAGACCTCCGAGACCATTTCTGCGAACTCGTCCGGCTCATCCGCGATCATCGCGCTTCTTCTGTGAACCAGGTCCATTCCCTCGGCGCCTATCGACGTGGTCACGATGGGTATGCCGCAGGAAAGCGCCTCGCCTATTTTGCCCTTGAGACCGGCCCCGTAACGCAGGGGGACGACGAAAGCTCTCGCCTTGAGGAGATAGGGTATGACCTCTGGAACGAACCCGGTGACGATGACGTCATCGGACGCGTACGCCTCGACCTTCGCGGTCGGGGCGTTGCCCACGATGTAGAACTTGAGACCCGGTACTCTCTCCTTGACCCTCGGCCATATCTCCTGCATGAAGAAGATGACCGCATCTTCGTTGGGGTCGTGGTTGAAGTTGCCGACAAAGACGATGTCGCGGCGCTCAGATTCGCCCTCGTCCGCAGTCACCGGATGTATGTCCGTCGATATGCCGACATTCAGGTCCGGCGCCTCTTCGAGAAGCGTCGCCCGGTCCTTCTCGGTGACCGTCAGCACCATGTCGGCCCTGCGGTACATTGCGAGTTCGAGCCGTTTGGTCTCCTCTGCATCCCAGAGCTTCCCCGGGTCGCCCGAGAGCAGCGCCTTCCTCTTCTGCCTCACATAACAGATGTCGAAAGAGTCTATGATGAACACGCTCCGGGGCGAATGCTGCCTGATGTCCCTCCAGTACTGGTGGGCGACGTGGTAGAAACCGACGATGACGGCTTTGAAGTCGTTGGATTCGAGAAGCAGCGGGAAGTCGATCCAGATGGGCCCCTTCAGGTCGCAGCCCATATGCTGAAGTCTCGACTGGTCCGTGTGGAAGACGGTTATGCCCATCTTCTCCAGCTCGTTTATGTACTTGAGCTGGCCCGCGCCGTTCCTGGCCAGGAAGACGACGTCGTAGCGCCTGGCCAGGATCTTGAGCGTGTGAAACCACCGCTTCTCGCCGGCGGCCCTGTCATACATGGGCAGGAAGGGTTGTATGATGAGTATCTTCTCCCTGCCGGGTGCGCCCCTTATCTCGAAGACGTTTTTTCGATGCTTCTCGAGCTCCCTGCCCCATCTACCCATGAAGACGGGCTTGTTCCTGGCCTGGAGCTGGGCCGAGAGCGTCCGCTTCTCCGGAGAGCCCGCCGTTGCCCCCTCTAAATGGACCACTTCAGCCGCCGGCTCATAGACGACCCTGAAGCCCGCCGACCGCGCCCGGAAGCAGATGTCCGTGTCCTCCCAGTAGGCCGGGCTGAAGGCCTCGTCGAGGCAGCCTATCTGCCTCAGGGCGTCCCGTTTCAGATAGAGGCAGGCTCCCGAGCAGTAATCGACATCTCTCCTTACATTATATATGTACCTGCCGGGATCGTCGAACTTGCCGATGTTGCGGCCCGAGCCGTCCTGGAAAATCTCACCGCCGGCCTCCTGAAGCAGGCCGTCGGGATAGACCAGCTTGGCGCCGACAATACCGATTGCAGGATCGCTGTAGGCGCATTCCTTCAGCGCGTCAAGCCATCCCTTCTTCACCACGGTGTCGTTGTTGAGAAGGACGACATCATCTTCGGGATAGCGTTCCATGACCCGGTTGTTGCCCGTGATGAAACCCACGTTGTCCGGGCTGTGGATGGAATCCACCCGGTCTCCGAGGCCGTCCAGGTACTCCTTCGTTCCGTCTTCGGACCCCTGGTTGAAGACGCATACCCTGTATTCACCCTCGGTGTTATCGAATATGCTCTCTAAGCATTGCCTGGTGAGTTCCAGGTTGTTGAGCGCAAGTATCGAGATTACGGGTTTCCTGTCCATGCCGCTCCTCACGTTGTCCTACTTGCCGGTTAACATGACCGCCTTCCTGAAGTGCGCGTTCTCGGCCATGAGTTTCTCAATGAGCTCGTCTTTCTCCTGTATCCGCCGGTCAAGGTCGCGCGCCCAGCGGCCGCGCTCGTCGAATTCCTTCTCGAGGCTGGCCTTCTCCTCGTGCAGCCGGCTTACCAGAGCATCCTTGTCGCGCATCTCCTCAGCGAGGTTGGATGCCCAACGGCCCCTCTTGTCGAACTCCTCTTTGAGCCTCAAGTAGCGCGTGTTCGCCGCCATGGCGGCGAAGGGCCGCCCCAGCACTTCGGGGAGCGGCACCGCATCGCTCCTCCGGCAGGCCGCAACGAAATACGCCGCCGGACCGCAGGACCCCGGCTCCGGCCCGACCCCTCTCTCATCCGGCAGAAACGACGCCCGCCCGTCCGGCCGCCCGGGCCCTTCCCGCCCCGCCCGGGGGCTTATGACGATGCCGTCTATCCACCGCTGTTCGAGCATGGTGACGCCGCCGAAGGCCTCCTTGAGGAGGCCCTCAAACTCGCTCTCCGTGTACTCCCGGAAGTGGTAGGGATTGCGGCCTCCCTCGCCGCCAGCGACGTAGGTTTCGGCATTCGGGGTCGAGATGAGGCAGATCCCGTCCTCCGCGAGCGCGCCGGCCAGCGACTTCACGACATCCCTGTCCTCGTCCACGTGCTCTATAAGTTCGAAACACGTGATCAGGCCGAAGGAGCCGTCGAGACGGAGGTCCCTGGCGTCCATGACCCGGTAGGTAAGGCCCTCGAGGGAGTAACGCTCCCCGGCGAAGCCGACCGCCTCAGGCGAGATGTCGACGCCGACCGCCTCAGCCGCGGCGGCGCGGGCCAGGAAATGAGTGCCGTAACCGCATCCACATCCCACATCCAGCACCCGCCGCCCCCCGGCGAGCGCCGCCGCCAGAAGGTAGCGGCTCATGTGCTCGGTGTAGAGGTCTTCAAGGCCCTCGGCCCCGGGGACCAGCCTCTCTCCTGTAAACTCCATCCCGGTATTCTCCCTCTGTAACTTCGGCAAGTCCCTTTTTAAGAAAAGGTTGGCGAGTCTTAGGCTCATGTTGGAGTCAGCGTACGTCGACCACGCCTCTCACATCAGCGACCTGGCTCGCCAACCATTTAAACGCCAATCATTACCTCTTTCCGGAGGTGAGCGAGTTCCTCCGTCAACGCCTGGAACACGTCCCTGGCGTCTATCATGTCCATGCAGCTGGGCTTGTTGTCGCAATCCCCCCTGTAGCAGCAGACGCAGTCGAGGGCGGGGACTATCTTCCGTCCCCGTCCGTAGGTGTCCACTTCCCAGGGTGACGTGGGACCGAAGAGGGCGACAACCCTCTTCTCAAGGCCGAGCGCGACGTGAAGGGCGAGGGTGTCCCCCGTCACGACTACGTCGCACAGGTCCACTTCCCTTATGAAGTCCCGCAGGTTCTCCTGGCAGGCGTCGGCCACCCTGGACCCAAAATGCGATTTTATCCTCGCGTTGCGCTCCCGTTCAGCCGTTCCGCCCAGCAGCATGACGCCGGCATCGGTCTCCTCCAGGAGCATCTCTACGAGCCTTATGAACCCGTCCACGCTCCACTTCTTATGCTTCCACCGGGCGCCCGCGCCCGTGTTGAGTCCGACGATCGGGCCCTGGGAATCTGAGTCCAGCAGCCGTCTCATGCAGGCGGCGTTTCTGCTCTCCGCCTCGGTCAGGCCAAGCACGATATGTTGCCCCGCCGGGTCCAGACCGCATATGTCGTGAAGCACTTGCTGGTAAGTCCTCCGGTTATCCTTCTTGAGGTTGTCAAATGAGCCCATGAGCAGCCACTCCTCCGCAGCCCTCCCGAGGGGCTCCACGTGGCCATCGGCGCTCAGCACGAAACCGTACTTCTTCCTGCCTCTTGCCATGGCGGCGATGGCGCATGACGCCGGCGAGGCGTCGGGATTTATGACTATGTCGAACTCCCGTGCCATCAGCATGGGCACGGCGGCGTCGGCTGCGAAGACCTCATGCACCAAATCGTTCCCGGTGAACAGGTCTATAGCGGCCGTCGACGTTATCCAGGTTACAAAGCAGGGTTCATAGGCCCTGTGGAGCGCGGGAAGCACGGACGTCGTCCTCAGCACGTCTCCCAGCGCGTCGAGTTTGATAACGAGAACGCTCGTGCCTCGCTCCGAGAAATAGCCGCAGTCCGCGCACGTGGCGCCCGTCTCCTTGTGAAACCGGCATGGCCGGTCACCCGGGAAATGCCGGCACCCTTTCCGCAATTCCAAATCTACTCTCCCTGCCGCAGGCGCTTCGGGTCCAGCTTCTGGACTATCTCGGACAGCTTCGCTCTTGCGTCCCCGCTTGACTCTACGGCTTTGATGTTCTCGCGTGCCACGCTCTCTTCGATTTCGGTCCTTTTCACCCTGACGTCCTTGGGCGCGACGATACCTATCTTGGCGTGGCCTCCCCTGACCTCCCTCAGGACTATCCTCACGTTGTCGCCTACGTCTATTGACTGGCCTTCTTTTCTCTTAAGAACGAGCATGATTGCCCTCTTATGTGGTCTTGGGAAGCTCCTCCTCGACCGGCAGCTGCTTCCTCATTTCTTCCATGATAGAGTGATGCGGTGAGTATTTCTCGTCCGTAAGCACCACCTGCCTGGCGACCTTGTTGGTGACGTTTATTACCAGGGGCCCCCGGAGATTCGCTGTCATGTCCTCCGGGTTGTCGGGTATTACGACTACAAGGAAAACTGCTAGATCACCCGGCTTGCTGCAATCCAGGATCTTCACGTCTTCGCTCGACATGATCACTTCGTAGTCCGGGAAGAACGTGAAGGCATCCACGACCACGAACGCGAGGTTCGGCTCGTCGACGGCCTGGTACCATAGGAATGGCGACCCGTCGCGATGCTGTATCAGCACGTATCGCGTGATCTCGCTGAAACCAAGCATGCCTTCGGGCATTGAGATCACCGCATCGTTGTCGACGTCGACTTCGCCAAACCGTGATGTCTTAATGTTCATGGTGACTTCCCCTTTCGACCACCATTCTCAAGAGACTCCTACCTCAAATAGTTGAGTATGCTCGTATTCATGATCGACGCCGCCGTCGCGAGCGCCGCCTCATAGGCCATTTGCTTGTTCTGGAGTTTCATCGCGACCTCCGCCATGTCCGCGTCTTCCAGCCTGGAGATGAGGGCCTGCAGGTTCGTGTTCTCCGTTTCGAGCCTTCCCCTAGTGAGCTCGAACGATCGCTGCAGCGCGCCCATCTTGCCGAGAGCCGTATTGACCTGGTTCACCGCGGCGTCGATGGTGTCGAGGCTCGCGGAGACCGACGCGCCGTCATTGCGGTATAGCGCGTCCCTCACGTCCATCAGCAGGCCGAAGATATCGGTCCCCGAGTTGAGGACCTCCTCCCCGCCGAGGTTTATCCCCTCCAGGACCCCCTGGGCGATCTCGCGCCTCACGAGGCCGGTGGTGTCCGGGGCGTCGAGGTTCACGCCGATGACATTCTCAGATGCATATGAAACGCTGTAGGGGACACCCGTCGACATCGCGCCCGTGGCAATCCTTCGAATCCTGCCCGTGGCGTAGTCCACCTCGTAGTCCACGTCCTCTGTGAACGTGACGCCGACCCCATCGGAAACGACCACGCTGCCCGGGGCCAGCCGGCTGTGATCCAGGTCCAGCCACTCGTCGTCGACGAGAACAAAGCCCTCGGCGTCGATCGAATGCGTGGCCGAATACGGCCGCGTCAGCGTGTGGGTTCCGGCAAACACGTACCGGTCGTCATACCTGGTGTTTGCAATGTCGATGAGGCTCTCGAGGAGATGTTCGACCTGCTCGGCTATTGCAGCCCGCTCGGATTCACCCTTGGTGTCGTCCGCACCGGATACTGCCGCTTCCTTGAGCTCGGTAAGTAGAGCCGTCATGTCGTCGACCGCGGCTTCCGTCACCGTCATCCACCCAGATGCGTCATCGATGTTCTTCATGAACTGGCTGTTGTCCCTGAGCACGGTGCGAAGGCCCAGCGCCTTCGCGGTCGCAACGGGGTCATCGGACGGCTTCAGGACCCGCTTCCCGGTGGCCAGCTGGGTCTGTGTGACCTGGAGCACGTCCAGGGTCGAACTCATGTTGTGCAGAATCCTCGACCTCACCATTGCAGCTGTTACACGCATGCACATCCTCCTAACGCGATCACAACATCGAGATGATCGTGTCCATCATCTCATCGATGATATTTATGACCTTCGCCGCAGCCTCATAGGCGTGCTGCGCCGCGATCAAATTCGCCATCTCCTCATCGATGGAGACGCCCTTGACGCTTTCGCGCCTGTTTTCGATTTCGAGAACCAGCAGTTCCTCCCGCTCGCGGTTGATCGAAGCCGACTCCGATTCGATGCCGAGCGAGCCGACCACCGACCCATAGTAATCGTCAAGAGTTGAACCGTCCGCCGTGATGGCGGCGTGCCTGAGGCCGGCTATGGCCAGGGCGTGGTCGCCGTTTCCGACCGATCCGTCGGATGACGCCGCGATCAAGCCGACATCGCCAAGTATGATTGAGGAAACGTCCATGGTTTCGGCAGTGACGCCCGTCGGGTCGAAGAAGTCCCGCCCCGAGGTGCCGTCCAGGGCGAAGCCGGTCCTGTGAGCTGCGTTGACCGACGCGACAAGGGACCTTGCGATTTCGTTGAGATTCTCACGGTACTTCGGCAGGATCTCGTCCCTGCTGCGGAGCACTCCCCCGAATTTGCCCCCGGTCGGCGTTATGGGCCGGCGAATCTCGCCGAGGCGGACTTCCTTGACGGCGATACCGTCGCGGGAAGACGAAGCGACTGAAAGCCGGACGCAATCCGCACGCTCCACCAGCGCCTCAGACCCCATCATTACCGAGAGCGACCCGTCGTCCCGCTGGTACACCGAGATGTCCACTACCTGCGAGAGCTGGTCAACCAGGAGATCGCGCTGGTCCCTGAGGTCCGTGGCCTCGTGGCCGGACGCTTCGCTTGCAACGATCTTGCCATTGTAGTCGGCGATGGCCGCCGCCATGCCGTTGATTTCGGCGACATAGGCCTCCACTTCGGAGTCCAGAGCCTGCACCTGGTTGACGATGCTCCTGTCCATCTGGTGCAGCACGCGGGCCAGCGCCTGGGCCTTGTCCTTGACGAGGGTTCTCGCCGTGGTGCTCTCGGGTTGGTTCGCGAGTTCCTGCCAGGAATCCCAGAACTCGTTCAGCACGGTACTGAGGCCCGAGTCCCCGGGTTCACCGAAGACCATCTCGACCTCGGAGAGAGTCTGCTCGAGCGTCTCATACATTCCCAGCGAGCTGCTCTGGCGGCGATATGCGTCGTCCAGGAAGGAGTCACGCATCCTGCGTATTGTAACGGCGTTGACTCCGAGCCCTATCCGGCCGGCCGGGATCTTGTGCCCTTCTCCTTCGGCGAGAAGCAGCGTGCGCCTCGAGTAGCCCGGGGTGTCGACGTTGGCGATGTTGTTGCCGTATACCGTCAGGGCGAGCTGGTAGGACGAGAGAGCCTTGCGCGCCACCTCGAGTCCTGCTGTGATTCCAATCATCGTCTTGCCTTTTCCTGTGGTCTTGTCATGCTTCCCGGTCCACCGCTATCTGTCCGGTTGCGCTTCTCAGGGCGCCGCTGGCGTTGTAAACCTCGGAGCCGGCGGTATCGCCCGCCAGCGCCCGGAGCGTGCGGTCGACATATGATAGAGACTGTCGTATCAACACTTCGTTCTGCCTGTTCACCTCACCCAGGGACTTGAGCACTTCGCGCATCGACGATCTCATAGTCTCCAGGCGCGCGGCCTGGGCCTCCCCGGCCAGGCCGATTATGGTATCGAACTTGATCTCGTAATCGGCGCCCTCTTCGGGGCTTACCGCGCTGAAGACGACCTTCCGCTCCTGCTCGAGGGCCGCGAGGTCCTTGATGATGCCGATCTGCCCCTCCACCCTGTCCCTTATGCCTTCAGCATCCCCCCGGACCAGAGCGTCCTGTTCATCTTTGAGCGCAGAATGCAGTTTTTTGAGCAATTTAACTTCGCCATTTAGAATATCGACAAGTTTAGACAAATCTTGAGACCGCAATTTAACCTCCCGATTCCCTATTAAGCTTGTCGAGGTTCGCCGTTACTTTTTCTACGTACTCTCTGGTCTCCTTGTAGGGCGGAACGCCGCCGAACTTCTTGACCGTTCCCATGCCCGCGTTGTAGGAAGCCAGTGCGAGCTCCACATCCCCTTTGAATTCCCTTAGCAGCCCCGCGAGGTACCTGGCGCCGCCGCGGATGTTCTCAACCGGATTGAAGGAGTTCTCGACCCCCAGTTCCTTCGCGGTGGCGTCCATGAGCTGCATGAGGCCTTTGGCCCCCTTGCCCGAGACCGCCCGTGCGTCGCCGCCCGACTCCTGGAGAATGACGGCTTTTATCAGGTTCTCGCTCACCCCCGAATCACTCGCCGCGGCCTTGATCGCGGGTTCGTAGGCTTCAAGGCCCGGTCCCACCTTAGCGCGCTCGTAGGCCGTTATTCCCGTCTCCATAGGGGTATTGCGGGGGAGTCCGGACCCGGCCGGCGGCAGGTCGTCCTCGATACCGAGGCTCTTTCCCAGGAGCCTCGCCAGGCCTATGCCGCCCGCCCTGGCGAGGGCGATTCCAAGCTGCTCGTCCATCATCGACTTGAACATCTCCCCGCCGAAATCCTCGTCTTCGCCCTTCTCAGATTCGAAGGCCGCCCGCATGGACGAGAGCATCTTGTGTATGAATATGGACTCGAATTCCTGGCAGGCCCTTCTGGCCCTTGCGGTTTCATGTTCATCCTTGAGCTTCCGCGCCGGTCTCGAGAGGACCTTCTTCGGAGCATCGTCCGTGAGTTTTCTCACCGGCCCCGATTCGGCCTTCCCGAGAGCGTTTCCGATTCCCGTTATCGCCATTCGCGTCCCGCCTTGCCCTAGATGATCCTGATCTGCGCCCTGAGCGCGCCGGCCTCTTTGAGCGCCTGGAATATCGCGATGGTGTCCCTCGGGCTCACGCCCAGCGCGTTGAGGCCGCGCGCCACATCCGCGACGCTGGCTGCCTCGTCCATCGCGTACAGCTGGTCATGGTCGACGTTGACACTGATCTGCGTATCCGGAACCACGACCGTCTTCCCACCGCTCGAGAGAGGCGCCGGCTGGGATATGAGCGGCCGCGAACTTATCTCTATGCTCAGATTGCCATGCGCTATCGCCACGGCTCCCAGTGTCACGCTCTCACCGGCGACTATGGTACCCGTCCGCTCGTTTATGACGACGATTGCCGGAACGTCGGGTTCGACCCTCGCGTTCTCGATGCCGGCGATGAAGCCCACAACGTCACCGGTCTCCTTCACGGCCTCGGGAACCGCCACCCTGACAAACCCGGCGTCTACGCACTCGATCTCGGCGTCCGCGTGTCGGCTCCTGATGGCGTCGCACACGCGTGAAGCCGTGGTGTAGTCAGGCGTGTAGAGAGCTATGTCCACGAAGTCCATCGCTGCCGCCGGGAGATTCATCGCCCCGTTGGGGACGCGCCCGACCAGAGTGAAGTTCTGCGCGACGGCGTCGCCTCCCTCTCCGCCTATCTTGAAGCCTCCGACCGACACCGGCCCCTGCGCCAGCGCGCGGACGTTCCCGTCCGGATCCGAAAGCGGCGAGAGGAGCAGCGTCCCGCCCTGTATGCTCTTCGCGTCGCCGAGTGACGACACCGTGACGTCCAGCTTCATCCCTTTCCTTGCCGTCGAGGGAAGCGATGACGAGATCATCACCGCCGCCACGTTCTTGGTGCGCACCTTGTCCTGCGGGACCGTTATGCCCATGCGCGTGAGCATATTCACCACGGAACGTACGGTGAACTGGGTTCCCTTGCTGTCACCGGACCCGTCGAGTCCGACAACGAGGCCGTAGCCGATGAGCTGCGTGCTCTCGGCGCCGCCGATTCTGCAGATGTCCTTGATGCGCGGAGCCGCATTGGGCGTCGTACGCCCGATGACCACGAAGAACAGAATAAGAAGCGCTGTTATGAGCGTTTTCTTTGCCATTGGCCCACCTGTCTAGAAGAAGAAGGTTAAGAGTCTGGTAAGGATGCTTGGCTTCGAGTAGCTTGCAACCATGCCCTTGCCCTTGTATGTGATCTCGGTACTGGCGATATCGCTTGAGATGACGACGTTGTCCCCGCTCACGTCCTGTGGCCGCACCACGCCCTTGAGAACGAGTATCTCGGTCTCATCGTTCACGACTATGTGCTTTTCGCCCTGGATTACCAGGTTGCCGGAGGCGGTCACCTCGACCACCACGGCAGCCATCTGGCCGACAATGCTGCCGCGCCGCGAGGTCGTCCCGAGGCCCTCGTGCCCCTTGGTGACGCTCCCGTCCATACCGAAGGCCGGTATGAAGTCCAGCACCCCCGTTCCCTCGCCTTCCGTGCCGACGGTGGTCTGTTTCTCGGTGGTAATGGACGACGAATTCGAAGCGAGCGTCTTCTCGACGATCATCACGGTTACGACATCCCCCACGTCCTGGGCTTTCACGTCCGTGTAGAAGGACTTGACCGCCAGGCACTCCGTCGAGAAGCCTGCGATTACGCAGAGACCGAGAAGCGCCGCGAGCGGCTTTCTAAGTGTCTTTCTTTTCAACTTGGCCTCCCTCAAAGTCTATTCACCTTTAGCACGACGGTTTTCTCACCGGCCACTTCCGCGGTCACCCGCTTGCCGGTGGCGCAGTCTCTCACGTCTATAAGGCTGCCGAGGTCGCCATCCTCGAGGGCTTTGCCCCTCGACGTGATGGCCACGGCCCCGATTACGATTGTGACGCTCACGTCCGAACCCCTGCTCACCAGCGGAACGGGCTCAACGCTCGACACCATGAGAAGCCTTCCGGGCGGTATGACGCTCGTCGCGCGCATCCCCAGAACCTCGTCTGCGGTTGCGAAATACCCGTCAACCGCGTTGGTGACCTCGCGCTTCTCCAGCCGGATGTCCCCCTCTTCCAGAACGGCATGGCGCTTGAGCCTTCTCGCCGCGACTGCCGCGTTGCTCCAGATCCTGACCCGCGCCGTGGCGGTATAGGGAATCGTCTGGCCGTCAAGCAGCTCAACCGTCACTCTTACGGGCACGGTACCCACGACCGTCTTCGACGTCCCATACAGGTCCACGCTGAAATGCGCCACGTCCGAAGCGCGCGCCGCGATGGCGGGAACGCTGACCTCCACGCTGATAGAGTCATAGGGCAGGGTCACCCGCTCTGCAACGAACCCGGTGGTCTCTTCCACTATCCTGTCGGCGAGGCTCTTCGGGCCGGCCGCGGTCTCCGTGCCGCAGGCCGACAGCAAATACATGGCGACAGATAAGGCAAACGTGATTCCCATTCCTTTGGTTTTAACGTTCATTTCCTACCTTCCCAGATTGTTGACCTGCGCGAGCATTTCATCGGACGTCTTGATGGCCTTGGAATTGATCTCGTACGCGCGCTGAGCGACAATCATGTTGACCATCTCTTCCACTATCTCGACGTTGGATGTTTCAAGGTAACCCTGGTAGATCTCGCCATAGCCCTCCAGGCCGGCAGTCCCCGGGATGGGGTTCCCTGACGCCGGGGTCTCCGCGAGCAGATTGCGGCCGATGGCCTTGAGACCGGCAGGGTTTATGAACCTGACTATCTCCAGCATCCCGACTTCCTGCGGGTCGATTTCATTACCGATCGTCACGCTGACCGTACCGTCCCTGGCTACGACAATGCCGGTCGATCCCTCCGGTATGCTTATCTCGGGGTCCATGGGCTCGCCGTCGGTGGTCACCACCCTTCCGTCACCGGAGAGCTTGAACGCCCCGTCCCTGGTATAGGCGTATGAGCCGTCCGCCAGGGTAATCCGGAAGAACCCATCGCCGTTTATTGCGAGGTCCAGGGGGTTGCTGGTCGGCAGAATCTCGCCCTCGGAGAAGATCCTCTGTGTGGCCACGGGAGCGGTGCCGTAACCGACTTCGAGCGCGGACGGGGCTTCGACTCCCTGCCCGGCTATGCGCCCGGGCACCTTGGCCGTCTGGTAGAAGAGATCCTGGAACTCGACCTTGCTTCTCTTGAACCCCGTTGTGTTGATGTTCGCGAGATTGTTCGCGATGTTGTCCACGTTGAGCTGCTGCGCGCGCATCCCGGTCGCGGCAGTCTTAAGCGCCCTGATCATTACCGTTACCCCCTGCTGTTAGTCGATGTTGCCTGCGCGTTCTATGAGTTTTCTTGAGCTATCATCCTGCATCTTTATGGTCGTCTGCGCGGTCTCGAATCCCCTTTGGACGGCGATCATGTTCACCATCTCGTCGATGGGATTCACATTGGCTCTCTCGAGCGCTCCCTGGAGAACCTGCGTATCGATCATCTCCGACTCGATGGCGGCCTGCCCGCCGGACTCGTAGTAATTCCCCCGCCTGACCAGGTTCCGCACATTCTCGAACGTGACGATCTTGAACGCACCGATTTCCGCGCCGTCGACCATGACTTTGCCTTCGGCGCTCACCGTGAAGTCGCCGCCCTCAATGGTGATGGGACCTGAAGCTCCAACCACCACGTCGCCCCGGTTCGTGGTAAGCGTGCCTTCCTCGTCCAGCGTGAAGTTCCCGGCCCGGGTGTATTTCTCTCCCGTGTCGGTATCGATTGCGAAGAAACCTTCTCCCTGGATGGCAAAGTCCAGAGGCCGGTTGGTCACGTCCACCGGTCCCTGGCTGAAGTCGGTGTAGATACCGTACGTCTTGTCGCCGGCGAGCCCTCCGCCGCTCCGCACAGATTCCTGCAGCATGGTCATGAAGAGTCGCTGGGTCTTGAAACCCGGCGTTGACGCATTGGCAAGGTTCTCGGCCAGCATGTCCTGCCTGGTGATTCTCGCCGTCATGTCGGCTGCTAATCTCTCTACTCCCTTGAGCACGTTCACCTCCGCTTTTTCTCCGCCCGTTACAAATGCAATTACCCTGCCATAAGCGCGCATAAACATGCCCGGGAGGGCTCAGGGTATCTCGTTGAATACCAGGCGATTAGGCGGCATGACCGGAGCGGTCTCAAAGGCTGTGGAAACGTGCCGGCGGAAAGGGGAAGAACGGACGGAAAGTTTTTCCGCTGCGCGGAAACTATTTCTGCTCGGAATCGGCGCCCGCCTGGACGACCTCCGACGTTCCGCCCAGCAGTTCGCGCGCAGACGCGATCATGGCCGGGAGCTCCTCGGTTATCTTGGAGAGCAAGTCGGCCCGGGGCACGAACGTGCCCTGCGCCGCTCTTTCGAAATCGGCGACCGTCACCTGCCGGCCGTCCCTGAGGAGGATATTCGAAAGGACATCGGCCGCGGCTACCACTCCCGGCAAGCCGCTCTCTGCGCCGGAGGGTTCGTGATGGTACCTGATGGCTCCGGCTATTTCCTCGGGCAGATTCCACCTGTCGCAGAGGTACTCGCCGATCTCCGAATGAGTGTACCCTGTGGCCTCTCTCTCCGCGACATCCGGGCCCGAAGTGCTCACGAGATCAATGAACTGCCTCCGCAGGTCCCCCCTCAGCTGTATGTCAATGGCCACTTTCCCGACGTCATGGAGCAGGCCCGATGTGAAAGCCATGTTGTAGATTCCGGGGGCGAGACCCCTGCTCAACATCTGCGAGGCGAAGGCCGAGCCGACCGAGTGCTCCCAGAGCACGCCTTCTTCCATGTTGTAGCTCTTGAGGCCGCGGCAGAGTATCGGGCCTACCGATGCCGATATCAACACTATCCGCACGTTCGCCCAGCCCAGAAGCACGAGGGCCTCAGTCACATTCGATACCTTGCGAGGAAGGCCGAAATAGGCCGAGTTCGCCATGCGCAGCACCTTTGTCGCGAACCCCTGGTCCAGCGCTACAACCTCCGCCACCTTCGGTATCTGGACTCTGGGGTCCCGGAGCATTCCCATAACCTGCTGGGCGGCCCTGGGGAATGGCGGGATGTTCACGGCGAATTTCTCGAAGTTCTTATCATCTCGGATTTTACTTTCCATTTTCTTGCCACCCCAGGTTCAAAGGATATAAAACCACTCGGTCATCCAGGAGCCTGAATACGACAGGCCCGGTCTCTGATTCGCTCTTTATGTTAGAAAAGCATATTGATACATCCAGCGGGGGATAGGTTCTCTCGCGCGCGATGACCGTGGCGTCCCTCGCGAGTTCGCTTACCATCCTGAGTTTCATTATCTCCTCCCCAAGGGAAACGAGTTCGGCCTGCACGGCGCTGCTTGCCGCCGCAAGGTCCTTGACCGTCTCCTCGGACCGCGCGTTCTCCTGGCTCCCCATGAAAGTGAGGTCTTTTATGTACCGTATTCTCTTTGACACGAGGGCCATCGCCTCCCGCTCGAGCTCCTCTATGCGCATGCTCACCGCGGGGTCTATCCCGACCTCGAGCAGGGTCGTCACCGGCCGCGGGCTCCCGAATCTTCCGGTTTCCACGCCGCGATAGGCGTGTATCTCTCCTCCCACTATCCCTCCGGACTTGCCTACGAGCACGCGGCTCGACGTGAATACCGTACTGGATATCAGGCCCTTCGTGATCTTCACGTCGCCGCCGGCCTCTATTCGCTGTCCCTGCACGAACCTGGCCTTGAGACTTCCATGGCACGCTATCCTCCCGCCGCCCGTTCCCAGAAACCCGCCTTCTATCATGACGTTTCCGGTCGCCAGGATCTCGGCGTCCTCAACGTTCCCGAAGATGCCGATGTCGCCGTCCACTTCCAGGCGCGCGCCGGACTTCACCGTGCCGACGATTTCGACGTTGCCGTCGTACTTGACTGTGCTTTTCGCAGGCCTTATATCGTCAGTTATCAGTTCAATCTTCATCTAATTGTTCTCCCGCGTCCGGAGGCCCGGACAAGGTCTGCCTCTTGGACTCCCGGATCTGCTCCCGGAAGGCGTACGTCAACAGGCGCTTGGTCTCCTCTTCGCAGACGCCGACAAACTTGACGCACACTTTGGTGAGGCCCTCCTCCTCCCAGGCGTTGACGACGCGCCCGGACATCGTCATGTCCTCTCCGGTGTCCGGGAAGAGAAAGCGCACGCTTACCGCATCCCCGACCTTCCCGGCGAAGGCGAGCCGTATTCGCGCCCCCCCACCGCCGATTTCCACGATCTCGCCCTTTACCCAGCCGTCATGCGGTATGACGCCTTCCGGGTTGACGATGACCAGTCTCGTCTCGATACATGTCGGCACCCTGACGAATTCCCTGTTTACAACTTCCCTCTTGTCTTCGTCCCTCATAATCAGGCCTCTATATCCAGGTTCTTGCCCTTCTTTTCCCCGGACCCCTTCCCCGCCTCTTCCGGCTCCTCATGCCTGCGTCTCCATTTACGGCGGCGCTTCCGTTTCTCCGGCTGCCCCCTCTGCCTGTCCCCCCGGACCCTCTCCGCCCCGTGTATCTGCTCACTTCTTTCGATGGCATTCGAGTTTTCGAACTCTATCCTGTCCAAGTCGGCCACCTACCCGGGCACCCACGCGCCCGGACCCTTATTTCGCCTCTCGCCGCAATTCATATGACTGATTTAGTTGCCTCCCGTACCTGTTTCCGCGAGGCCTTCGACTATCCTGTCGTAGAGGAGCATCCGGTCGGGCACATATATCCCGGACTCGAAATCCCGCCCTCCTGTTACATAGGCGACCGGTATACCCTCTCTGATCGCCGCGGATATGGCTCCGCCGATTCGCGTCGCCTCATCGAGCTTGGTGAGCACGAGGCTCACCCTTGCCGGGCGCGGAATGCAGGAGGCTATGGCGGAGATATTCGCGGGGTCCATGGCCGAATTAACGACCAGTCTGATCACCGCGCCCTCCATGGTCCTCGTTATGCCCGCGATGAGTTCCAGGCCATCGTCTCCCAGCCGGGCGATTCCCGGCGTGTCGATAAGCACCGGGTGCTCGCCGCTATTCATTATCTCCCGCGCCAGCCGGCCCGCGTCGCAAACCGACCTGAACTTCAGCCCCAGCTCCTTGCAGGATGCCGCCAGCGCTTTCGACTCCCTTGCGGCCCCCGGCCCGAAGAATATCACCCTGGGTTTCACGCCCTTGCTGAGAAGCACGGCCGCCGCGACCTTGAGCAGCGCGGTGGTCTTGCCCGAGCCCGAGGGTCCGACGAAGACCGAGATCCTTTCCTGGGGCACCTCGAGCGGAACGTCTCCGATAAACTCCCTGAGATACGCCTCGAACGAACCGCCGGGAACGGGTTCCCTCTTCAGGAATCGCCGCTGCACCAGGCCCGGGTCAAAACCGGCGTTCTGAAGATTGACGCGAAGCTCGCTGAGTTGCTTCCTGCGTCCGTCCCACGCGGGCGGGGCGATCTTCGTCATGATGCTGTTGAGCTGGCGCTCCACCTGCTCGAGCTCGCGCATTATGCCGAGGTCGGTTTTGCCCGGAGCGATGTCCAGCCCGGGAGGCGCCGTGGCCGCGCCTTCCCGCACTCCGGCTCTTTCGCACTCCGCGGCGGCGCTTCCGGCATTCAGATTGCCCACCGACTCCGCCGCCCGGTTGTTGGCGGCGACGATCTCGACGATGCTCTCCGCGCCCTTTCGCCTCCTCATCGTCTGCAGGATCAGGGCGTCGTCCCCCATTTCGGCCTTGGCCAGGGCGAGCGACTTCGCAATGTTGGGTCCCGTGAACTTCTTAATTCTCATCATTGATCTTCACCATCCCTATAGAGTGAACTTCACTGTCCGGAGATATCTCGCCGAAGGAAATCACCGTCACCCTCGGGAGCACGTGCTCGATGAGCCGCCTGACCGGCAGCCGCACATTGGGCGAGCAGATGATGATCGCCCTGTGCGAACCGGCCGCCATGCTCTTAGAGATTCTTTCGATTGCCGCCATTATCTTCTGGGCGACGCCGGGCTGAAGCACCGCGGTTATTCCCGACTTGGTCGCCTGAACGGACTCAGCGATGACCTGCTCGACTCTCGGGTCGAGAGTGGCCGCGTAGATGACGCGGTTCTCGTCTTCGCACATATTGCATATGGTCCGCTGGAGCGCCCCCCTCACGTATTCCGTGAGGACGTCCACGTCTTTAGTGTGCTGCCCGTAATCGGCCAGCGTCTCGAGGATCGAAAGCACGTCCTTTACGGGTACCTGCTCCCTCAGCAGATTCTGCATCACGCGATGCACCGTCCCGAGACTCACGACCTGGGGTATGGCCTCCTCTATCACCGCCGGGTTGTCCTTCTTGATGTCTTCGAGGTTGTCCTTAACGTCCTGCCTGCTCAGTATCTCGCCGGCGTAGGTTCTGATGATCTCAGAGAGGTGTGTGCCAAGCGCGACCGCGGACTCCACAACGGTTATCCCCAGGCCCTGGGCCCTGTCGCGGCCCTCGGCGTCGAGCCACTTCGCGGGCAGTCCGAACGCTGGGTCGGTGGTGTCCGCGCCCTCGAGCTCGCCGAGTCTCGATGGATCACCGATGGCGAGGAACTGGCCGGGATAGACTTCCCCTCTTGTGACGCGGGCGCCCTTGATATTGAATTCATACTCGTAGGGTTTCAGCCGCACGTCGTCCCTGATCCTTATCCGCGGCACGACTATCCCCAGGTCTACGGCGAGCTGGCGCCTGATACCGTTGACCCTGTCAAGGAAGTCTCCGCCCTCGGATGGGTCGATCATGGCTATGAGCCCGTATCCGATCACGAGCTCGAGCCTGTCCACCTTGATGAGGTCTTCGATGACCTCGGAGGTCGGCCCGGCCGGCTCCACCGGAGCGGTATCGGCGGCTTCAGTTGCTTTGGCGTTCTTGTGAATCGAATAGCCAAGAGCCATCGCTATGCCGCCCAGCACCAGGAAGGGAATCGTGGGAAGCCCGGGCACGAAGGCCATGACCCCAAGAGTGCCGCCCACAATGGCGAGCGGCCGGTGCCCGGAGAAGAGCTGCCTTGAGATGTCCACGCCGAGGTGGGACTCGGCGCCCGCCCTGCTTACGACGATGCCCGCCGAGATGGAAACCACGAGCGCGGGCACCTGCGTCACGAGGCCGTCACCGACAGTGAGGGTCGTGTAAGTGCGAAGCGCCTCGCCGGCAGGGAGCCCGTTCTGCAGCATCCCGATCGCCAGCCCCCCGAGAATATTCACGATGTTTATTATGATTCCGGCGATGGCGTCTCCCCGTACGAACTTGCTGGCGCCGTCCATGGCGCCGTAGAAGTCGGCCTCCCGGGTTATCTCTTCTCTCCTCCGCATGGCCTCGCGGTCGTCGATCAGACCGGCATTGAGGTCGGCGTCGATACTCATCTGCTTGCCGGGCATGGCATCCAGGGTGAAACGCGCACCCACCTCCGCATTACGCTGAGTACCTCGGACGACCACGACGTACTGGATAATGATAATGATGATGAATATGACAAAACCCACCAGGTAATTGCCCTTCACGACAAACGAGCCGAAGGCCGATATGACCTCGCCGGCGTAAGCCTCGCCGAGGATCAGTCGCGTGGATGCGACGTTGAGCGAGAGCCTGAGGAGAGTCACGAGCAGCATCAGACTCGGGAATACGGAGAGCTCCAGCGGCTTGATCACGTATATGGCTGTGAGGAGCAGCACCAGCGAGAACGCTATGTTGAACGAGAGGGCCAGGTCGAGAAGAAACGTCGGCAGGGGGATGATCATTACCGCAATTATCGCAATCACTGCGATCGCGAAAGGGATATCCCCGTACTTCACAGCGCTGATCGGGTTTTTGAGCAGTCCGAAGTATGCCACCTGTCACTCCTTATTGATGCTGTACCATTCCCGGGTACCGGCCCCTGAGCCGGTAGACATAGCTCAGGATTTCGGCCACGGTCTTATACAGGCTCTCGGGGATAGCCTCGCCCACCTCGACAAGGTCGAAGAGGCTCCTCGCGAGCGGCTTGTTTTCGTATATGGGCACGCCGTGCGCCGCGGCGATTTCCTTGATCCTCTCCGCCAGCAAGCGCTTGCCCTTTGCGACGACTACCGGCGCAGGCATTAACTCAGGGTCATACTTGAGGGCGACCGCCACGTGAGTCGGGTTGGTCACAACGACGGTGGCCTCGGGGACCTCCTTCATCATCCTCTGCCTGGCCAGGCTCTTCTGCACCGACCTGATGCGCGACTTGGTGACCGGGCTTCCCTCCAGCTCTTTGAACTCCTCTTTCATCTCGTGATGTGTCATCATGAGGTTCTTGATGTACTCCTTCTTCTGATAGGCGTAGTCAACGAAACCGAGGACGACCAGCAGCAGGGACGCCCTGATGCCCACGTCGAAAGCCTCACGGGCTATGAACTCCATTATTGTCGGAACATCCGAGTCGCCGAGCATGACGTATTGCCGCAGGCCCTTCTTTATGGAGTAGTAGAACACGAGGCCGACGAGCGCGGCCTTGGCCAGATTCACTCCCGTCTTGACAAGCGTCTTCATCGAAACCAGCCTCTTCGCCCCCTGCACGGGGTCGATCTTGTCGAGGCTCGGCGTTATGGGGCCGGTCGTGAATATGAATCCCACCTGGGAGTAGTTGGCGACGAGCGCTATTCCCATGACGGCGCCGAAAAACGGGCCGACTATGCGGAAGAGACTCAGTATCGTCCTCGTGGCCAGCGTCTCGACGTCATAGAGGTTCTCCACCAGCTGCGTGTTACCGAGATACTGGCCCAGCACGTCGGCCGTCTGTGAAAGGAACCAGGGGTAGAGCAGCCTCAAGGCTATGAGCGCCCCGAATATCATGATGCCCGAGGTGAGCTCATTGCTCTTGAAGACCTTACCGCTTTCCCTCGCCTTCTCCAGCTTTCGTGGAGTTGGTTGCAGGGTCTTCTGGTCTTGTGATTCCTCCACAGCTTATCCCCCGGCAATCGAGCGCAACAGGTTATTGAGCCCGACGCCCGTATCATTGATGCTCCGCGTCAGGACGTAGGTGAAATAGGGCATCGTGACCCCGATGATGAATAGCCCGAGGGCGATCTTCACCGGGAAACCGATGACGAACACGTTCATCTGGGGCATTGTCTTAGCCAGCAGCCCCACGCCGATCTGGGCCAGGAGCAGCGCGACCAGGGCGGGGATCGCCATGCGCACCGCTATTGTGAACACCGTGCCGCTCAGCGCGATGAGCTCCTTGCCCGCCTGCGGACCAAAACCCGCTAGCGAAGGCGGTACGGCTTTGTAACTCAGCGCCAGGCTCTGGAGCATGGTGTGGTGGCCGTTCAGTATCAGGAACAGGACCAGCGCCAGCATGGCCTGGAAGCGGCCCACGATGGCTGCCTGGTTCCTCGAAAGCGGGTCGAACAGACTCGAAGCGGCGAACCCCATCTGCAGCCCCACAAGGTGCCCCCCGAACTCTACGCCGTGAATGAACAGCGAGCAGATCACGCCCATCAGGATTCCGAGCATGACCTCCCTGCCGGCGAGAACGAAGAAGCCGGCGGTTTCAAGCGGCGGAACGACCGCATGGGCACTCATCATCGGCACCATGATCATGGCGATGAGCAGCGAGTACCAGACCTTGATGAGCCTGGGGATCACGGGTGACCCGAGAACAGGAGCGGCGAAAACGAAACCGCTGACTCTCATAAAAGCCAGGAAGATCTGTCCCGGATCCAGTTCAATAAACCCCATACTTCACTCCTAGTGACCCATTGTCGCGATCTTGTCGAAAGCGAAAGTCGTGAAAGTCATGATCCTCGACAGTATCCAGGGCATGAATATGACAAGCGTCACCGCCACCGCGACTATCTTCGGGATGAACGTGAGCGTCATCTCATGCACCTGGGCCACTGCCTGCAGTATCCCGACCAGAAGCCCGGTTACTAGCGCTGCGACGAGCATCGGGCCGGCTATGGAGAGGCACGTGAGAACGGCCTCTCTCGCTATCTGCTGGCAGAACTCCTGCGTCATGCTGCCTGACCTCCCCTACCTGAATCCAATGACGGCTGACTCGATTACGATTCTCCAGCCGTCGACAAGTACGAATAGAAGTATCTTGAAAGGAAGCGAAACCATGATCGGCGGAACCATCATCATACCCATCGACATGAGCACGCTGGCTACCGCCATGTCGATGACCAGGAACGGCAGGAACAGCACGAACCCGATCTGAAACGCCGTCTTGAGCTCGCTGGTTATGAACGCGGGTATCAGTACGTAGGTAGGGACTTCTTCCTTGTTCTCGGGCCGAGAGAGCCCGGCCATATCGATGAAAACACCGAGGTCCTTCTCGCCTACGTGCTTGAACATGAATCCTCTTATCGGATCCGCAGCCCTCGAGAGCGCTTCTCCTTCCGTTATCTCACCGTTTGAGAGCGGCTGCAGCGCTTCAGTGTTTATCTGGTTCCAGACCGGCATCATCGTGAAATAGGTCAGGAACAGAGCCAGCCCGATCAGCAGCTGGCTCGGCGGCATCTGCTGCGTACCCAGGGCATGCTTCAGAAACGAGAGTATGACCACGATCCTCGTGAACGAGGTCACCATAACCATGATAGCCGGCGCCAGCGAGAGCACAGTGAGGAAGAATATTATCTTTATCGGAAGCGATACCTTGGTCTCTTCGCCGTTCATCTCGAGGCTGAGCGACGGCAGTCCGTCGGCGTGGGCCCGGGCCGCGAAACCGCAAAGCACAACGGCCAGCACGATCATGACGAGTGCCGCCCGCCACAAACCTGTCGCTTTTACTCTACTCATCGCCTGTTCCCTCAGCTCCTGCTCTTGGCTTTGGATTCCGGGCCGAAAAGGTACTGCCTGAAGCTGGTCCCCTTCGGTGCCTCTTCGGTCCTTATGCTCTCCAGGTCCTCTTCCGTGAGATCGGCCAGGTGATTGATCTGCGAATCGGTGACGCCGACGACCATCGACCTCTGGCCTATCTTGAGGATGTAGATGGCCTTCTTGGGGGCTATGTGGCGCTTATGCATGACCGAGATGGCGTTTTCCCTGATTCCGCCCAGCCTGAGCCCCGGCCCGAAACGCTTCACCGCGTACATCGCCGCATAGAGCAGGCCGACGACGAGCACCACCGAGCCTATGATCTTCACGCTCAAAGTCGTCATGTCCTGGCCCATCATGGGCGCTCCGGCGTTCGCCTCTTCGACCTCGACGTCGCCCGGACCCGACCTCGGACCCGGGAAGAACGAAAGCAGGATGATCCCAACGAGCAGGCAGGCGAGCACTGCTATTGTCTTCCTCTGCTTCACAAACTGCCGCGCGTATTTGATCATTGCTCTATGTCTTCCACACGGTTGATGAGCTGGGTAATCCTGATTCCAAACTTGTCTTCGACCACTACTACTTCGCCCTTGCCCAGGAGCTTGCCACTCACGAGTATATCGACCGGCTCGCCCGCCACCCGGTCGAGCTCGATGACCGAGCCTTCGTAGATCCCAAGCACTTGCTGAATGGTCATGCTTGCCCTTCCCAGCTCCACGGATACGGGAAGGGTGACGTTCATGAGAAGGTCCATGCTGGGTTTCTCGCCTTTCTCCGGGCCCCTCGCAACGTCCTGGAACTCGGCCTTCTTAACCGAGTCCTCGCTCTTCGCGGGCTCCTCTTGCCCCGCGGCGCTTCCCTGCACGGGGTCTTCCACCGCGACTCCCTGCGAGCTCTTGTCCTTGACCTCTTCTTCACCTGGACACATCTTAGGATCCTCCCTTTTTCAGTACTGAGGTGATCTTGACGGCAAGATTGCCCCGGGACTTGCCGGGCCGGCCTGCCAGTAATCTGCGTCTCCCAACGTTCACGTAGACGTGGTCCGTGACGCGGGTGTCGAGAACGAGCACATCACCCTCGTCGAGATTCATCAGCTCCCCGAAGCGGATCATCGAAACGGGCAGTGTCGCCGTCAGCTCCAGCGGCACAATCCGCCTGATCCGCTCCGCTGTCCCGGCGTCCGGCGTGCCCTTCGCCGACTTGTCCTCTCTCTGCCTGCTCATCTTGATGATGGGCTCGAACATCATGTAGGGATATGCGACCGATATCCCCGCGCTAAGCGCGCCCTTCACGATTTCGAACCGCACGCGGACCATGGACTCGTTGAAGCTGGGCGAGCTCAGGAACTCGAGGCTGTGCACGTACTTGGGCTCCTCGAACTCGACTCCCCCTACCGAAGACCACGCGAGCTTGACCTCCGCGAGCACCCTGCTTGCGACCTTCTTGACGATGCTCTGTTCGATCGTCGTCAGTTCGCGTGATTCGGGCAGCGGGTCGCCTGCGCCCCCGAAAAGCCTGTCGACAAGGCTGAAAGCCAAAAGCACGTCGACGTCGATGATGCCCATCCCCCCGAGGGGCTCCACTCCGAAGCTGAACGTGGCCCCGGGAACGGAAACGTCCGCAGCCAGCTTGTCATAGCTGATCTCCTGAACCTCGACCACCTCCACGTTTACCGAATCGCGGATTAGCCCCGCGAGGGAAACGCCCAGCCTTTTGGCGATCGACGAGTGGAGGTACTCGATCTTCCGAATGTGCTCGCGCGACAACCTGTTGGGATTCCTGAAGTCGTAGGACTTGAGACCGTTGGCGGGAGACTCCTGCTGCGTGTGGTCCGCCGCCTGCGCTTCCTTCTGGTCCATTTGCTCTCTTCCTTCCCAAGCCGGGGCCTAGAGGTCCCCTTTTACTGAAGAACGAAGTTGGAGAAGTAAACTCCGTCGATCTCGCCGCTCGAGAGCAGCTTGTTCACGGATCTACCTATCTCCTCCCTGATATTGTCCCGCATCTCGAGACTGCTCAGTTCGGTCACGGTCCTCTTGCTCAGGATCTCGATTAAGAGGTCTCTCACCTGCGCCTCACGGGCCGTGGCTTCCTCCTCGACCAGGGGGTTTGTTATTTCAAGTGCAACCGTAGTACAGAGATACCTGGTACCGTTGGTTCCCGATGGGTTGACGACTATGTCTTTTATCTGGAACATGCTCCCAACGGCATTGTGCCCCAGCGCCGGTTTCGCCGGCTTGGTGTTGGGAAGCACTCCGCCCCTGGGCGGCAGTTGGCTTATCTCTGCCCTGAGGTCCACTACCTTCGCTTCAATCATCCTGGGTGCAATGACCTTCGTGGTAAGCGTATAGGCTGCGAACGCGTCGGCGATTATGATGGCCAGAATGACCAAGGTCCGGAATCCCAGAGTCAGACTGGGAAGCAGATTGGACATCAGCGTTTCCTTCGCCTCCGGCTCGGACTCCTGCGCCTGCACTCTCTCGCGCCTTCTCGGCCTGGGCGCTCCATCGGCTGGAGCATCCGCGGCCGGGGCGTCATCGAGCCCCGCGTCGCCGTCGCCTGCAGCCGGCTTCCGCCCGTCAGCAGCCGCCCCCGGCTCCTCTGCTTCCGCCTTGGGCGGGTGGGCCGTGGCCGCGTGTTCTTCCTCGCCGGCCCTGGCCTTCGCGGGGGCAGGCCCGGTCGTCTCCCCGGCCTCTTCCTGCGAGACCTCTTCGGTGGCGACCGCCTGCGGGGTGGAGTCTTCGGGCTCAGGGACTGCGCCCTCAGCCTTGTCCTTGCCGTTCTTGAAGAATCTCAATTTCTGCTTGGCCTCTTCCTTCTTCCGGTCCTCAGCCATTCTGACCACCATCCTTCAAAGGTTCGTTACCTCGTCAGGTTCACTACCTCCGCCAGCATCTCGTCACTTGCGCTCAGCACTCTCGCGCTTGCCTGAAGACCACGCTGCGCGACAATCATGTCGACGAATTGCTCAGCGAGGTCCACGTTGGACATCTCGAGCGAACCGGATGATATCGAAGCGAACACCACTTCTCCCGGGTCGCCCTTGATGGCCATGCCGGAGTTGCTGGACTCAGTGAAGAGCGAATTGCCGGCCCTTTCCAGGCCGGCGGGGTTGTTGAACTTGGCGAGGGCAATCTGAGCCAGCGAGCGCGTCATCCCATTTGAGAAGACTCCCGAGATGACTCCCGTGCCGTCGATTTCGACATCAATCAGGTTGCCCATCTCATAGCCGTTCTGTGCCCTCACCGTCGTGCTGAACGGAGATGCGAACTGTGTTATTCCGTCAAAGCCTCCGCCGGTTCCCGCCTCGAGCGAAATCTGAACGGCGCCCGCCCCGCTACCCGGATCAAAAGCAATAGCGGTAGCACCGTTGTCGAATTCCAACTGGTTGAGAGAACCGTCATTGAAAAACGTCACTTTCCCCGACTGCCCGCTGGCGATGACCTCGCCCCCGTCGAGGGAAGCGTCCCAGTACCACTCGTTGGCCACAGGCGACCGCGAGAACTTCAGAGTGAGGTTATGCGCGACACCCAGGCTGTCATAAGTGACGACCGACGTATAGTGCTCGGTAGCGGCAGTATCGATCACGGCCGTGCCCTCGGCCAGGCCCGCGGTCGCCTCGACCTCTACCCCGGAACCGCCGATGCCCGCAACGCCCGTGATGAGACCCGTGATGGAATCAGCGACGAGGCTCAGGGACTCGGCGAGCAGGGGCGGCCGCCCGGTAGGCGTAAATACGTTCTCGGCCGCCAGGGTACTGGCTGTGCCGCTGTTGGCGACAAACGCCGAACCGCCGGCTGCGCCGAATATCTGCCGTGAGATATTGCCGTCGACGCCGTCGGAGGTGGCTACATTGTAAAGCGTGCCGTCGCCGGCATAGACTCTCGTGAGCACAACTTCACCGGCCTCCAGAGACGCGCTGACTCCGGGAGCGGCGCTGTTGATCGCCGTTATCAGGTCCTGCACCGTCGAAGTATCGCTGAGCCCGGTGACCGCGACAGCGGTGCCGCCGTCAACGCTGAGCGTGAAGTCCGAGAAATCCGTGACGCCGAGCGCACCGAGCGTCTCCGTCCCGTCGAGCCCCGCCGGGTCAATCAGGTTGGAACCCGATGCCGTGCTGTGCGTGGCGTTGAGGCCCGTGATGGTGACGGTGTGCGTGCCGCCCGCGCCGTTCGACGCTGTGCCATTGACCAGGTTGATTCCCGTGGTGCCGGCGTCCGACAGGGACGCCGTTGAGGTCGTCGCAGACGCATCGAGGTTGCACCCGAGCGTTAGCTCGCTCGTCGCCCTCGCCGGGACCTTTATCCCGAACGGGAGCTGGATATTCTCGATTGTCGCGCTGGCGCCGATCTCGCCGTCCTGGTTTGCCATCCTGCCCTGGACGATATACCCGGTGGCCGGGTCGACGAAGTTGCCGTCCTGGTCATAGGTGAATGCGCCGGCCCTGGTGTAGTAGTCTCTCCTACCGTCATTGACTATGAAGAAACCCTCTCCGTTAATACCGAGGTCGGTGCCGAGGCCGGTGGTCTGAAGCACGCCCTGCGAGAGCACGCTGTCCACGCTGCCAATGCCCATCCCGAGCCCCAGCTGCACAGGGTTGGCGCCGCCCAGGCTTCCGTTCGGCCTGCGCGCGCCCTGAAGGGTCTGGACCAGCGCTTCCCTGAAGGTCACGCGGCCGCCCTTGAACGCGATGGAGTTCACGTTGGATATGTTGTTACCGAAAACGTTGAGAGCTGTGAGATTCGATCTCATTCCGGAAACGCTTGTATAAAGTGACATCAACATTTCTTCTTCTCCTCCCTCGGCGCTGCCTCTGTCGTTCGGCAGCGGAAGGGCCTCCTACCAAGAGGTCCGGCCCGTCGTTCTAGATCTCATGCGACGATCGCACTGTCGATCGCCGTGAACACGTTGCCCCTTGTCTCCGTGCTCGGCATCGCCGTGATGACTGTCCTGTTCTTGACGCTGACGATAAGAGCCAGCTCGTCCATGAGCACGAGAGACTCGTTGGCGCCCTTGCTGCCGGCCATTTCGACGGCGTTGTTAAGCCGCTCCATGCTCGCATGGTCCAGCGACATCCCCCTGGCGGAGATGCGCTCCAGAGCGTGCTTGGAGAACTTGACGCCATCGGCCCGCGTAATACCGGCAAGGACGTCCTTGAAATCCTCCGTCGCTTTGGCAGGCGGAGCCCCTTGACCCGGCTTCCGGGCTACACTGGGGTGGCTGCCAATCCCGCCGATTCGCTGCACTGTTTCACCTCCTTCAAGTGCCATTACGTTTCTTCCCTATAGATCTCGATGATCTCCGATATCGACACCTCGACGCCGTCGAGAACGAGAACCGCTTCGCCATTGACGAACTTGACTACGTCCACGCTCCCCATGACCAGAGGCGACACATCGATAGAGTTGCCCTCACCGTCCGTCGCCGCTACCTTGAACGTGTAAGCCCCCGCAGCGACATCGTTGCCGGCGGAGTCCTTGCCGTCCCACTCGAGCGACTGACGACCGGCCTCCATACCACCGTGCTCGATCGTGCGAACCAGCGCGCCGCTCTCATCGTAGATAGTCACCGTGAGCGAGTCTGCGTTCGCGGCAAGATCGAAGTTGACGGTTGTGTCGTCCCCGGCGGCGGCAACCTCAACTGCGTTGCCGTTGGCCAGCACCGACTTGCCGATGAGTCCGGCGGCTGAGGTGTTGTTGAGCACCTGTGTCAGTATCAGATCGAGATCCAGGCTGCTGGCGAGATTCTGGTTCATGTTCTCGAGCTGCTCGAGCGAACTGAATTGCGCCAGCTGGGCGACCATCTCCGTGTTGTCCTGCGGTTCCATCGGGTCTTGATTCTGGAGCTGCACCGTCAGGAGTTTGAGGAAATCGTCCTTGCCCAGTATCCTGGAATCGTTGAAAATGCTCTCCGTCGCGGCATCGAAACCGCTTACTCCCTGAATTTCCATGTATTCACCCCCTCTCAGGCTATGCCCATTTCTCGAATGTTCCTGTACCGGATGACACGAACATGAAGTCATCCTCGCCCTTCTGCTCGTCGGCCTGCCCGGAGGCCCACCTGGGCTTGCGTTGCTGCCCGCGCCTCCCGCCTTCTCCGTTTCCGTTCATGACATACACGTCGAACCGCTCCGGCACGAGATTCTCCATCTGGAGCCGCTGGTTGAGCTCCGGAATGTGAAGCGCCAGGACCTGCTTCGTTTCAGCGTCCATGACGCCGATCCGGCCGGTAACGACGTTGCTTCTCATCGCGATGCGGACCCGCACCAGCTCTCCGCTCTCCGTGGTGATATCGAAACTCACCGTCGTCTTGCCGGCCGCCCTCGCGTCCAGAACCTCACCGTGGACTCTCGAGACAGCCGACCTGGCCCAGACATCCGGTGCGGCAGCGGTCTTGCCGCCTGAGGATGCCGCCTCCTGGGGAGCGCCGTATGTGAAGGCTTCCTCAACATCCTCACGGGCCAGGACGGGCTCAACCCTGCGGGCGGGCGCCATCTTCAGAAGGGAAGCCAGGACCGCTTCACTGCGCACGGCGGTCAGCGACGCACCGTTCGCCTCTTCCATTGAGACGAGCCCCTGGCCCGGAATCACCGTCGTGCTCCCGCCCGTCTCCGTGTCGGGAACTGTCTGCCTGAGGGCTGCGGTGCCTTCCGCCATCCGGGCAAAGGCCTCGAGCGTCCGGCTCTGGACCGGCTCATCAGCGCCTTCGCTCACCCGGAAGAGATTGTCGGGCAGGAAGCCGGCGATGCGGTTGGCCGGAACGCCGCCCCCGGGCCGGTCCATTTCCCTATTCAGCGCGAGGACGTCCGCTATGACCGGCGCGCCGGGCGGTACGCTGGTTCCCCGCCCACCTGCAATCCCGGCGCCCGGGCCGTGCCAGACCGGAGCGTCGCCGCCCGCGTCCCTTTCGGCGGGCTCGATGTCCGTCGCCCATTTCATCGAATTGTGGAGCACCTCGAGCTGCCGGCCTGTTACCTGTGCCAGCAGAATGTCAAGCCCGTCGGATTCGCCGTCGGACATAACGGGGATCCCCGGGCCCGCCTCATCCGCGGCCGCGGCCGCGGCCGTCAAGGTCCGGACGTAATGAATCGCCTGACCGGTAGCATTGCCGCCTCCCGCGAGTACGGGCGCACCGACCTGGGCCCAGGCGGCCGCCGCGGCCGCGTCGCCGGAGACCATGTCCGCCTCGCCGGAGACGATAGCGCCGCCCCGCCCGGCGAGACCCTGAGACGCAGACTCTTCCTGGCTCTGGCTGGTTCCGGCCCGGCCCGCGTCGCTCCCGGTCATGACCGGAAGGTCGGGTCCGATAGGCCGTGAGAACAGGGCGAGCAGCATGCCGAAGAAACCGGCGGCGGCGCCGCTCGCAGCTTCCGTTCCCTGGACCAGGCTCTTACCCGCCGGATTGCCCGCGGCCTGCCCTATTCCGGCTGTACTCGCTGTGAAACCGAAGTTAATCATCGCTTCCTTCTCACTCCGCCAGCATCAGGCTGAGCGTTGCCGCCTTGTCCGGGTCCAGCGCGGCCAGTACCCTCGCGGCGTTTCTCGGGTTCATCATCGAGAGGATCTCAACCGCGTCCCTGTCGCTCATGCTCTTGACTATCGCTGCGACACTGCTCGCATTCATCTGGTCATACACCTTGGCTATCTGCTTGACCCTGCCGGCCCGTTCCTCGTCAATGGGGTTTTTCACGATCAAGGGCTTGCCCGCGACGCTCGGGGGCACTTGCTCGACAGCTTCCTTGAGGTGCTCACTCTCGGGCGGAGTCGTCCTGCTTTCGGCCGGCGGCGAGGCCTGTTCGGGTGCCGGCTCGGACGGGGCGCCAGTCACCGCCCCCTCCGCGGCCTCTTCAGTCGGCTCTTCGCCGAGCTGCCTCACGACCGCATCAGCGGGTATCTCCACCACTATGGGCTGCGCGGGGATCAATCCGGCCAGATACATGAAAAGGACCAGGAACCCCGCGAAAGGCGCCACGACAATGAGAATCACATCGAGCGGGACCTTGATCTTCTCTAGCAGCTTCATGATTGTTTTTCCTCTTTCCAGTCGAGACCTTTCTCCGACTTGAGCGTATGGAACCGGCTCGCGGTCTCGTCCATGTCGACCTGTTCAGCCCTGCGCGCCGCGAGGAGATAACGGGCCTTCATTTTCTCCCTGAGATTCTCGAGCGCCTTCTTCTCCCGGGAACTCCGGAGAAGAAGCTCGCGCTTGCTCTCGACGTCCTCGCGCGAGCGCTCGACGACACCGGTGCTTTCCGCTATTTCGTCAGTCAGTTTCTCCAGGTACGCGTAGTAAACGAGCATTTCGGCTATATTCACTCCGCCGCTTTCAGCTTTGCTTCCAACGGCTTCGACGCAATCGCTTTTTTCGTTGTGGAGACCGAGGAGACACTCCTCTTTCTGCTGGAGGTCCTTCTTGGCTCCGGCAAGCGCTATTCTGCGCTGATCCTCTTTCTGTTTCTTCAGGCCGACAACCGATTCCAGCCTGAACTTAAACGCGCACATATGACCCTCTATTCACAGAGTTGTACCAGCCTCTTAACCGTGTCTTCGAAACCGGATGTCTCATCCAGTCCCTGCCTGAGAAACTCATTGATTACAGGCATTCTCTCTATGGCCATGTCGATCTTGGGATTGCTGCCTTTGACATAGGCCCCGATGTTGATAAGGTCCTCGTTTTCCCTGTACGTCGCGAGGATCTCGCGGAGCCTGTTCGCGGCCTGGCGGTGCTCGGGCGGTACGATGTCTATCATCAGCCTGCTGACGCTGTCGAGAACGTCCACGGCCGGGTAGTGGTTCTGATGCGCCAGCTTCCTCGAGAGCACTATATGGCCGTCGAGTATGGACCTCACGGCATCGGCTATGGGCTCGGTCATGTCGTCGCCTTCCACCAGCACCGCATAGAGCCCTGTGATGCTCCCGACCTCCGCCGTGCCGGAGCGCTCCAGGAGCCGCGGGAGCATGGCGAAGACTGACGGCGTATAGCCCTTCGAAGTCGGGGGCTCTCCTATGGCCAGGCCTATCTCGCGCTGGCTCATGGCGACGCGCGTCACCGAGTCCATCATCAGCATCACGTCCAGACCGAGATCCCTGAAGTACTCGGCTATGGCGGTAGCCGTCATTGCGCCCTTCACTCGTATCAGGGACGCCTGGTCGGATGTCACGGTAACCACCACGGACTTCTTGAGGCCCTCTTCCTTGAGGTCCTTATCGAGGAAGTCCCGGACTTCCCTGCCCCTCTCTCCTATGAGGGCGATTACGTTGACGTCCGCCTCCGAATTCCTTGCCACCATTCCCAGGAGGACGCTCTTCCCCACTCCGCTTCCGGAGAAGACGCCGATCCTCTGGCCCCTGCCGCACGTGAGCATAGCGTCCACGGACCTGATGCCGGTGGCCAGGTGGCTCGAGATCCTCTTCCGCTTGAGGGGGTGAGGAGCCTCCTGCGAGACCATTCGGGTGGCGCTCGCTTGAATGGGGCCCTTGCCGTCTATGGGCTGGCCGAGGCCGTTGATCACTCTACCCAGCAGCTCGTGGCCGACCTTGACTCTGAACTGCTCGCGCGCAGCGATCACGCGGCATCCCGGGGAAATCCCGGAGATCTCGCCCAGGGGCATGAGGAGGACCTTCTTGTCCCTGAAACCGACGACCTCGCAGCGCACCGCCCTGGAAGCGGAGCCGTTCTCGATAAGGCACGTCTCGCCGATCGACACCGTGGGGCCGTCCGACTCGATGACGAGCCCGATTACCTGCCGGACACAGCCGCTCAGCGTAACGGGATCGACCGAGGACACAACGGCGCTGTATTTCTCCACATCAACCGGCATGTACGGCCTCCGTCAGAGCTTTCTCTATCATGTCGACCTGTCTGTCGAGCTGGGCCTCCACTGAGCCCGACTCGCCCTCTATGAGGCAACCGCCTCGCTTGATTCTCACGTCTTCGGCTATCTCGACAACTGAACCCGCTCCCGAGGCTTCGGCCCATTCGCCGCTCGAGGCCCGGAGGGCCTCCGCGTCGGCTGGATTCACCCGGATCGTCACCTTCTGCTTGTTTGCCAGATGCCCCAGGGCGTTCCTGACGACGTCGACTATCATCGTTTCATCCATCTCGGCTGTCCTGGCGACTATCCGCCTGGCTATATCGCAGCTCAGTTTCACCACCGCCTCTTCCGAATCCATGAGCAGCCTCTTCCTCTGCACAAGGAGGTCCTCCACCATCGAAGCGAAATACCGGACTTTCTCCCGCACCTCGGCCTCCAGCTCGGCCTTACACTCGGAACGGCCCTGCATGCGGCCCTCCTCGAAGACGCGGTTCCTCTCATCCTCGGCATGGTCCCGGCCGCCGGTTCCGTTCCCATCGAGCCCGGCGCCGGCGGCCGCCGGGTCGCCGTCGCGTTCCGCCGAAACAGGATACGGCTCCTTGCCGATCTCGGCTCTCCGTATGAGCCTAGACAACAGTGTCACCGGAACCTCCTCCGCGGCCTGGAATGATGATCTCGTTGGCTTCCTCCAGGCTTCGTATGACTTCGATGATCCGGAGCTGGGCCGCTTCGACTTCGCTCAGCCTCTTCGGACCCATGTACTCGATTTCTTCCTGGATCATTTCCGCGGCGCGCTCGGAAACGTTGTTCAGAATCTTCTTCTTGATTTCTTCGTCGGAGGCCTTGAGGGCCAGGGCGAGGTCGTTGGTGTCAACCTCGCGCAGCACTCTCTGCACCGACCTGTCGTCGAGCTTGAGTATGTCGTCGAAGACGAAGAGAAGCTGCTTGACCTGGTTCGCGATCTCCGGATTCTCATCGGAAATCGCGCCCAGCACTTCCTTCTCCGTCGACCTGTCGGCGACATTGAGGATATCCGCCAGAATCTTGACGCCGCTCGTGGTGGATACGTCTTCTCCTCTGCCGAGTCCCTCCAGCTGGAAGGCCAGAATTTGCTCGACCTCCGCGGCGGCATCGGGCGACACCGTACCCAGGGTCGCTATGCGGCGCGCGACCTCGACGCGCTGTTCCTCGGGAAGCGCGGCGAGCATATTGGCGGCCGCCTGAGATTCCAGATGGGCGACTATGAGCGCGATCGTCTGGGGATGCTCGTTCTTCAGGAATTCCACCACGGTGCCCGAGTCCATCTCCTCAATCTGCCTCAGGGCCCCGCTCGCCTTCCGCATCTTCATCTTGCCGACGATCTCGGAGGCCCTGGGCTTGCCGAGCGCCACTTCCAGCATCTCCTCGGCCTTCCCTACCCCGCCCGTACCGCCGGTCGCGGCTGATCCAAGGGCGGATGCCATTTCCTTGAGCACGTTGTCTTTCACGTTCTGGGGCACCATCCCGATCGCAGCGATCTCGTTCGCCAGCGCCTCTATTTCCCGCTCATCGAGGTTCTTGATGACTTCGGCGGAGGCCTCGCTCCCGAGAGACAGCAGGAAGATAGCGGCCTTCTTCTTACCGTTGATCTGACCCCAGTTGGCCGGCTCAGCCACGGCTTATTCCCCCTCTTCCATCATGGACTTGATAAGTGACGCTGTTTCCTTGGGATTCTCCACGGCATAGTTCAGGCCGGCGCCCGCCGCAAGAGGCGCCCGGGCCCTTGAAGCCTTCTCGCCACCGCCCTGCGGGACGGCCACCTGGTGCTGAATGCGCGGGGCCGCCTGGGGGAGGGCCTTGGATGCATCCTCGATGACGCGGGCTGCCTTCTTTACGAGCTTGATGACCATGAATATCGCGAAGAATATCGCCACCGCGTAGATCCCCTTCTTGGCGATTGACATGTAGAACTGCATCTTCATGAACTTCTCCATACCTCTCTCCTGCTCCTCGAGGTACGTACGGTCGAATGCTATGGTGGCGATTTCGAAGTAGTC
>CAZSBE010000003.1:56645-63400 GCA_964604955.1 uncultured bacterium | reverse complement strand
CAGGAACACGATGAGTCCGACCAGGAGGAGTCCCTGAAGGAGATTCCCGAAAAACCCGTTGAGACGCGATGCCACGCTCCGGGACTGGTCGAAGACAATCTCCATCTTCATCGTGGGAGGCAGCTGGGACTCGAAGTCGCCGAGCTCCGCCTTGAGACGGTCCATCACGGTGAATATGTTGGTGCCCAGTTTCTGGGTCACCGTGAGGAAAACCGCCCGGCTGCCGTCGAAGCGGGCCGTATAGGAGTGGTCGCCGTATCCGAGATCGACTTCGGCGATGTCCTTAAGATAGAGGATTCTTCCGTCAACCGCCCGGATGACCGTGTTCCGGATGTCATCGATGGTCTTGTAGGAGCCGCTCGTCTGTATGTTGAACTTCCGGCCGGCGATGTCTATGCTGCCGCCGGGTATGTTTGCGTTCGAGCTCTTTATGGCGCCGGCCACCTGGTCGAACGGGACATGGAACTCGGCGGCCTTTTCGAGATCCACCGAGACGCGGACCTGCTGCTCGGGGAACGCCCATGTCTCAAGGTTCCTCACGCCGGGGATCTTTTGGATCCGGCGCTCGAGCCGGTCAATCTCCTGTTCCATCTGCCGGTAAGAGGCCTGGTCGGATACCAGGGCCACCTGCAGTATGCTGACCAGGTTCACCGACCACTTCTGGGCGTCGATGCTCGCCACGTCTGCCGGCAGCGTAGTCCTCACGCTGTTTACCTTTTCCACGACCTCGGTGTACTTCTCGTCGGGGTCGTTCCCTGCGCGGAACTCGACGGCGACGAGCGCGAGGCCGTCATCGGCCGACGAGGTGATCTCCTTTATGTCCTCGAGCTCGTTGATGGCTTTCTCGACAGGGTCGACGATGAGCTCTTCGACGTCCTCTGCTGTCGCGCCCGGGTAGACGACGATGACGGTCGTGCCGGGGGGCGAAACCTGCGGGTCCTCGGAGCGGGGCATGGTAACGAAAGAGACAACGCCGGACATCACCAGCAGGATGATGAGCACTGTCGTGAACTGGTGGTTCTCTATGGCCAGTCTGGGAATCTGCATTGCTGCCGGTCCTCTTCGTCCCCGGCCGGGCTATTCGGCGATGCTCACGAGCGAGCTGTCCGCCAGGTAGGCCGCCCCGTCGGTCACGACCTCCGCGATGTTCTCAAGGCCCGAGGCAACCGCCACCCGCCCGTCGATCATGTGGCTTATTACGACATGGACCGCGCGGGCTCTCCTGGTCTCCGGTTCCACCGCGTAGACCGTCCCGAGGCCCCCGTCAGCCTCGACCAGGGCGCCGACGGGTATGACGCGGTACCTGCCCTCCGTCGACGGGCGAATCTCTATGTCGCCCACGAAGCCCGAAACCAGCCTGTATTCGTCGGGATCCACTGTGAGTTCGATTTCGTATCCGCCGGTCATGGGGTCGGCCGCTTCCGCGATTTCGCTGAGCTCGGCGCGGAAAGAGACGTCCGGGTAAGCGTCGAAGGTCACGGTTGCGGGGTCCCCTATGCGCAGACTTATTATCTCCCTGTCGTTGACGGATGCGCGCAGGGTCCACTCGTCCCCGGTCGCGCCGAACAGGAATACGGGTTGCCCCGGGGCCACCAGCTCGTTGATCTCCGCGTAGCGCTTGAGCACCATGCCGGCGGCCGGGGCCCGGATAGCGGAGTGGCGAAGATTGAAGTCGGCGATCTCGAGCGCGGATTTCGCCAGGTCGAGGCCGGTCCCGGCGTCCTGGAGGCGCTCGAGGGTTATGACCGAATCCGCGTACAGGTTTCGGGCCCGCTGATAGTCGCGCTCGGCCTTCTCGTAAGCGCTCCGGGCCTGCTGCGACTGTGCCGCAATCTCATCGAGCATGAGTTCCGCCATCACGTCGCCCTTCTTCACGACCTCGCCCTCGTCGAAGCTCACCGACCGGATAATTCCGCCGGTCTTGAAGGACAGCCTGGCTTCGAACATCGAGGATAGCTTCCCGCTGGTGTGGACCGGCGGGGCGGTATCTTCGAGCACGACGGGCGCCAGCCTCACCGGCACAGCGATCTCTGCCCCGGAACCGTCGCCGGCCGGCCCGCACCCGGCGGCCGCCAGCGCGATCAGGCCGAGGCCTCCGGCCAGAAGGACGTTCCTGTGAATCCTCATGCTGCTCTCCCTTTCATCGTGTCACCGGCGCTGCCCGCTCCGCCCGCGGCTCGCAGTGGCCTCATCAGTCCGCCCGGCCGGGGATCGGATACAGCGCCGTTGCCCTTTCAAATTCGGCATAGCTCTTCAGGTAGTCGTAGACGGATACTATATTGTTGACCTCGGCGCGGGTCATCGAGGTCCGCGCGTCTATGAACTCGACCTGGGACGCGACTCCCTCTTCGAACTTCCTGGCGACTATCTCGAATGACTGCCGCGAGCTTCTCGCCTCGTCGGCCGAGGTCGCCACGTTTTGTCTGGCCACCAGCATGCTCCGGTGCGCATTCCGGACTTCGATCTCTATCTGCACTTCCACCTCGTCGCGCCGCGCCTTGAGGCGCGACTTCTCCAGCTGCGCCTGCTTCACGCGCGACTCCCTCCCGAACCCGTCGAAGAGGTTCCACTCCAGTACCAGTGATGCCGTCCAGTAATCGTCGTCCTCTGATATGCGGAACTCCTCGCCCTGGAAACCGTAGTCGAAGGCGAGAGTTATGCCCGGGATGTACCCGGTCCGGGCCAGTTTGACGGCATTGCCGGCAGCGTCGATTCCCCTGTCCACCTGGACGATCTCCAGGCGATTTTCGAGGGCGCGCTCCAGGGCCTGCCCGAGGGTGAGGGGCGGGTCCGGGAACTCGTCGGGGACGACGATCGCATCGATCTGCTCGTCGAGCGGGCGGCAGAGAAGGAAGTTGAAGTAGGCACGGGCGAGATACTCGCCTTTCTCGGCTTCGGCCTTCGATTGCCGGATCCTGCTGAGCTCGGCGCGCGCGCGGTAAACCACGTCCTTCGTCGCCAGGCCGTTTTCGAAAAGGCGCTCGCTTATCCTCAGATTCTCCTCGAGGAGCGTCTCGGTGCGCCCCGCCAGCTCCACGAACTCGACGGTGCCGAGATAGTCGAAATAGGCGGTTCTCACTTCCTTGACCAGGTCGTGCTTGAACTGGTCGCGGGCGGCCATGCCCGCGCCGGCCTGATCGGATCGCAGTCTGTAGGCATAGTACAGGGCCGGCTGGAACACGGGCTGTATGACCTCGATCCTGGTTTCGTGCTCCTCCTCCCGGAGGAAGGATATGTATTCGTTGGGAACGTTGGTCGGAAATCGTTCCTCTCCTATCAGGTGGTTCAGGGCGTCGTGTATGGGGTTTACGATGTCGCCCGCTGGAAACTCGAATGCCCTGCCGCCATCGGCGCGCGTGTATCTTCCGCGCACATTGAGTGACGGCAGGAATCGCCCTCTGGCTTCGTCAAGTTCCGCCACGCTCTTTTCATATGAGAACTCCTGCTGCCTGAGGGCGAGATTGTTATCGAGCGCCCGGGATATGTATGAGTCGAGAACGTCGTCCGCAGCTGCCGGCCGCGGAGCGAAGACGATCAGCACGGAGATGGCACAGGCCAGGGCCACAACCGCCTGGGTCCTGTCGACGCGTTGCTGTTTCATCGGGCGCCCTCCGGGGTAAGCGCGGAGCGGAGCAAAGCGAAAGCCTTCTCCATGAGCTCATCCGCCTCCACGCCGTGACACTCCTTGAGATGCACGCCGGCGCTGTGTATCAGGTTGATGACGCCGTCGGTCTGCGCCCAGAGCAGCAGGGCCGTCTGTTGGGGGTCGAGGTCGGGCCTGATGCTTCCGTCCTCGATTCCCGTCCGGAGCGCCTCCTCCACGAGGGCGAGTACGGTCCGCCCGCTCGCGTGCATCCGGGACGTGAGGTCTTCGCTCTCACCGAGGGCGCAGGCCTTGTTTTCAAAATGAATCATGGCCCGGGAGTAGTCCGGGTACCGCTTCGAGAACTCGTAATATGCTCCGCCGATTGCCCTGACCCGGTCTATGCCCCTCTCTCCCCCTGCCGCCGCAGCCTCGAACAACTCGCGGAGACGGTTCATGCCGCGCATGTGAACCGCGAGGTACATATCCTCCTTGCTCTCGAAATAGGCGTAGAGCGTAGCCTTGCTGAGCTCGGCCTCCGCCGCCACGTCGTCGACGGTGGCCTCCCGGAAATCCCTGGAGAAGAATACCTTCTCCGCGGCGTCTAGTATGTCATTGCGCCGACGCGCCTTCTCTCTTTCTTTCCTCTCAGCGATCCCCATTTGTCCTCATCCTTTACTAGGGGCTGATTGTCATACTATCGTCATTTATCAGGCGCAAGTATAGTAACTATACTCCAGTAAGTCAAGACTTTTCCCTGGCTTGGGTTGACAGGGGCGGTGGAAACATGCAGTATTGGTATATCCTTAAGTCATTGTGGAATAGTTGGTTCGGCGCCTGCTAGGCCTGTTCCGGACTCTGAGGCAGGGCTGTCGGAACCACATACGGAGGGAGACTCGCCATGGAGAACATCTGGGAAGTGGTAAAGGCCAATGCCGCGGTTTACGGGGTCAGGATAATCACGGCCGCGATCATTTTTGTGGTGGGCTGGTGGATAGCCAGGATGGTAGCCGCCGGTATCGCCAGGGTACTGCGAAGGGCCAAGGTTGATGAAACCCTGGTCGCTTTCATAAAGAACCTGGCCTATTTCGCCCTGCTGGTGTTCGTGATTATCGCCGCCATAGACAGGCTGGGCGTGCAGACGACATCGCTGATCGCGGTGCTGGGGGCCGCCGGCCTCGCGCTGGGCCTCGCCCTTCAGGGCGCGCTGTCCAACTTCGGGGCGGGAGTGCTCATCATAATTTTCAAACCGTTCAGGGCCGGGGACTTCATTCAGGCCGGCGGTGTGATGGGGACGGTCAAGAAGGTATCGATGTTCAATACGGTTCTCTTAAGCCCCGACAACCGCAAGGTCATGATGCCCAACTCCAAAGTCATAGGCGATGCAATCACCAACTTCACGGACACCGACATGAGGCGGGTCGATCTCGTGTTCGCCATCTCCTATGGCGACAATATCAAGACCGCCAAAGACGTCCTCATGAAGGTGATCACTTCCGATGAGCGCGTGCTCAAGGACCCGGCGCCGGTAGTGGCCGTGGCCGAGCTCGCCGATTCGAGCGTCAACCTCGTCTGCCGCCCGTGGGTCAGGCCCGGGGATTACTGGGGCGTGCAATTCGATACGCTCGAGAAGGGCAAGGCGGAGCTCGAGGCTGCCGGTATAACCATACCGTTCCCGCAGAGAGACGTGCATACCTTCGAGGAAAAAAAGCCTGGGGTCAGGTCTTAAAATGCACAGTTGAAAGCCTGGGGTCAGGTCTTGGAATGCACAACTGGACCTCGGCAGTCTCCCAGTGGCTTCTTTAAGATGACGAAGCCTTGGGAGGCCACCTGCGGTCCGCCACCGGCGGTGCTGTGCATTTTAAGACCTGACCCCAGGTTATGCCTTCTTCTTCCGGCGCTCTTCGATAATTTCCTCTGAGAGCTTGAAGGGTACGGCCTCGTAGTTTTCGAAATGCATGGTAAATTCGCCGCGTCCGCTCGTGATGGTCCTGAGCTCGGAGGCGTAGCCGAACATCTCCGCGAGGGGAACGCGGGCCCGCAATATGAAGGACTTGGCCTTGGTTTCCATCTCGCCGATCTTGCCGCGCTTGGAGCAGAGGCTGGAGGTGACGCCTCCCACGTAATCCTCGGGCGCCGTGGCCTCGACGCACATGATGGGCTCGAGGAGTTCGAGCCCGGCTTTCTTGCAGGCGTCCCGGAATGCCGTTCGCGCGCAGACGCGGAAAGCCTGATCGGATGAATCCACGTCATGCGCGGAGCCGTCCAATATGACCACCTTGACGTCCACCATGGGGTAGCCGGCGTAGGGACCCTCGGCCATGGCGTCCACAATGCCGCGCTCGACGGCCGGTATGAACTGGCCTGGTATCCTGCCGCCCTGCACCTTGTTCTCGAAGCGGAAGCCTATGCCGGGCTCGCCGGGCTCGACGCGCATTATGACATGCGCGTACTGGCCGTGGCCGCCTGTCTGCTTGACGTGTCTGTGCTCGTGCTCCACCGCGCTTATTATGGTTTCGCGGTATGCCACCTGGGGCTTGCCCACCTCGACGCCGACGTTGAACTCGCGCTTGAGCCTGTCGACTATTATCTCAATATGGAGCTCGCCCATGCCGGAGATGATGACGTCCCCGGTTTCCTCGTTCATCTTGACCAGGAAAGTGGGGTCCTCCTCAGACAGGCGCGCCATGGCCCTTCCCAGCTTGTCGCGGTCGGCCCTGCTCACGGGTTTCACCGCCATGCCTATGACCGGCGCGGGGAACTCGATGGACTCGAGAACGATGGGATGTTCCAGGTTGCAGATGGTGTCGCCCGTGTGTGTGTCCGACAGGCCCACTACAGCGCCCACGTTGCCGGCGGGGAGCTCCTCGATCGCCTGTTGCTTGTTGGCGTGCATGAGGAAGAGCCGACCGATCCTCTGCCTTTTATCTCGCGTGGAGTTGTAGACAACCTCACCGGACCTGAGGGTTCCAGAGTAGATGCGGACATAGGTGAGCTTTCCCATGTGCTTGTCCGACATGATCTTGAAGGCAAGCGCCGCGAGCGGGGCGTCGTCGCGGGGATGGCGGACGAGTTCCTGCTCGCTCTCGGTATGCGTGCCGATCACCGGCGGCAGGTCGACAGGCGAAGGAAGATAATCGATGATGGCGTCGAGGAGCCGCCTCACGCCCTT
>CAZSBE010000003.1:0-56635 GCA_964604955.1 uncultured bacterium | reverse complement strand
TTAAAGGCGGCGCCGCACAGCACGGGTATGATTCGCCCGTCGATGGTGGCCCTTCGCATCGCGCTCACCACCTCGTCATGCCCGGGAGCTTCCCCCTCTATGAACTTGTTCATCAGGCTGTCGTCCTGCTCGCTTATGCGCTCGATCATCAAGGCCTCCGCCGCCCGGGCGCGCTCGAGGTACTCATCGGGAATCGGCTCCTCGCGCATTTCGATTCCCTCGGTGGCGTCGTCGTAATAGATGGCCTTCATATCCACGAGGTCTATGAGCCCGACGAAGTCATCGCCCTCCCCGATGGGGATCACAATCGGCACGGCATTCGCGCCCAGCTCTTCCTTTATCTCTTTGACGACGCCATCGAAGTCGGCGCCGACGCGGTCCATCTTGTTGACGAAGGCGATGCGGGGCACCAGGTACTTGACCGCCTGGCGCCACACAGTCTCGGACTGGGGCTGGACGCCGCCAACAGCGCAGAACAGTGCCACGGTGCCGTCAAGAACTCTCAGCGACCGCTCGACCTCCGCGGTGAAGTCGACATGCCCGGGAGTGTCAATGATATTGATGCGATGCTCTTTCCAGTAGGCCGTGGTCGCAGCGGAGGTGATGGTAATGCCGCGCTCCTTCTCCTGGGCCATCCAGTCCATCGTCGCCTGGCCATCGTGGACCTCGCCCATACGGTGGCTCTTGCCCGTAAAATAGAGAATGCGCTCGGTGACTGTGGTCTTGCCGGCGTCTATGTGGGCCATGAGGCCGATGTTCCGGATCTTGCTTATGTCAAACTTCAATGCCATTACCCCGCCCTGTTGTCGTCTGGAGAAAACCTCTCGCAGGTAACCGCTAAAACTATAACCCATGGGGGCATAAAGCAACAAGAACTCTGGGGCCGGGGCTTTAATCTTCGAGCAGGGCAGTGGATGTGTCGCCGACCGCCGCCAGATCGCGGTAGTGGGGATCGAACTGAACGAGGACCGCGTGGCGCTCTCTGCGGGCGCAGGCGTGGCAGAGCCAGCCGCCTTCAACGAATTCCGCGCACTCCTTGCAGAGCGGAGTGCCGCAGATATCGCAATCCATGCTTTTGGGGCGTTCGTGTACCTCACAATACATATCAAATACCTCTAGCGGGACTGGATTCATCATCAGCTCTTGACGGTTTCCTGCTTGGGTCACCGGTCTTTATATCGGCATGTAAAGGCCCGGGCCTTAGAAGGTTCTCTGGGGGCGGGATAATGTGGCGCCAGCAGGACCGCAATGCAGAGGCGCCGGTTGCAGCTAAGTGCTTGCCGCTAGAGGCCCAGGAACTGGATGGCGAGTCCGCTGAGGGTTATGGCCGCCCCGGCCAGAGCGTGGGAGTAACGCTCGAGCCCCTTCATCGGGAGCCAGGATATGCCGAGCGTGGAAACCAGGACCACGCCGAGCATGGTGGACACCGTGACCAGGCCGAAAACCCCGGCCACAAGCACCACTCCGCTGAGGCTGTTCTTGGCTGCGGGGTACATGAGAAGCGGTATGAGGGGCTCGCAGGGGCCAAGCACGAATATGGTAAAGAGCACCCAGGGTGTTATGTTCTTCTTGCCCTCCACTTCATGGGGATGGGCGTGGTCTTCGGTGTGCTTGTGCTCATGGCTGTGGGCGACGCCGCAAGCGTGGAAGTGCTTGTGCTCGTGCGGGCGGTTCCTGATGGCCCTGCGAAGGCCCCATGCAAAATAGACCAGCCCGAAGGCTATCAGGAGCCATGCGGCGAGATTGCCGCGCACCGACTCCAGGGCCTCGATGCGGGTGACGCCGATGCCTGCGGCTATGCCTATCATGCCGAGCAATATGGAGCCCCCGATATGGCCGACGCCGCAGAGCGCGGTGATCCAGGCGGTCTTGGCCAGCGACCAGCCCCGCGCCCGCCCCATGACGATGAAGGGGAGGTAATGGTCGGGTCCGAAAAGCGTATGGAAAAAACCGATAGATGCAGCCGTTACAAGCAGAATCGAGAGTTCCTGTGACACTCGGTCAACCTCCTCATGGTCCGGGCCTGCCAGGCCTTCCCGGCACCCCCAGGGAGCCATGCCTGAACCGGAACACATATACTCTATTCAGGTGCTAATCCATAAGCAAGGGATTTGGCCGGGCTAGGCCATCGAATCCCTGATGTCGAAGCCGCGGAGGCGGCCCTCTTCGACGATCTTGCGTCCCGCAACCGCGAGTTCCACGGGGACCACGCCCTTTTCCACCTCACCCCTCACCGCGAGGATGGCGATTATTGAGGCGTGCCAGCCCGTGAGTCGCTGCATGGCGCTTAAGCCTGTCGCCTCGTCATAGCGGTCGACGAGCTCGATCTTGGCGGAGGCACCGGCGCCGCCTTTCCTGCCTCTGGATACGACGCGCATGATGCAGATGTCGCGCACATCGGGCTCGGTGATCTGCGGGCCCAGGAGGGCGTGAAGCATGTCCCGGGGGACGACCCTGCCGCCGCGGACCTCCACGGGCTCCTCTTCGAACAGGCCGAGGTCGTCGAAGGCCCGGAGCTTCTCCAGATGGCCGGGGTAGCGTAACGTCCTGTTCTCCAGGCGATCGATCCTGCCCGCGAAAGTCCAGGGCGAAGTTGAAAGGCCGCCGGAAGTCACGAAGGCTTCGAGCTCGCCTATGGGGTCGGGAAAGGCGACGGTCTCGTATCCGCTCAGAGCCTTGACCTCGGTGACCCTGCCGCCTTCAAGGAAGTAAGCGTTGCCGCAGTATTCGTTGGTGAGGCCCTCGATATTGAAAGTCATGGCGTAATTCCAGGGCGGCTTAGGGTCCTGCGGCAGGCCGCCGTCCCAGATCAGCACCTCGCGGGGCTCGTCGAGTAGCTCCATGGCGTAGACTGCCAGGGATATGTTGAGCCCGGGGCCCATGCCGCAGTCGGGGACTACCGTGATGCCGGCCGCCGCGGCCCCGCCGCCGAGCTTGATCTGCTCTCGCACGACGTCGGTATTGCCGCCGAAATCGCACATGTTGGCGCCCAGCTTGATTGCAAGCCTGGTCAGGCCTACATTGTTGGGAAAGTGCACGCCGCTTATGAACGAGTCGACGCCCTTGAGTATCTTCTCGAGCGCCGCCGTATCCGCTGCATCTGCCTTCACTGCACGCGCGACTTCCCTGCCCAGGAGCCGGTTGATCTTCGCGGCGGCAGCTTCGGCCGCCGCGAGGTCGATATCGATGAGGACGATCTCGTCGGCCTCGCCGAATTTGCCGAAGTCATATGCCGATGCGATCCCCTGCCTTCCGGTTCCGACGATTGCGTATCTGTAACCCATGTCCCTTCCTATTCTGCTGTCTGTCCGCCTGCGGTTGTGGATTCGGTTGTATCCGTGTCGAGAGAATCTACCGCATATTGCCCCCCGCGGCAAGCGGGCCGGTTGGGCGATGCTTCCGGCCTTATCTCATATAGCCACTTTTTGTAAAGATTCGCACGGGGCCGGCCGATGAACGGAGAGAGGGAACAGTGCTATGGAAAAAGGACGGATTCTCGCCGTGGGAGACGAGAGTCTCCTCGGCAGCAGGCTGTTCGGGGCCCTGGAGAATGCCGGTTACACGATAGCCGGGGTGGCCTCCTCGTCCCACGAGGGGGTGCTTCAGGCTTCCGACCTTAAGCCGGACCTCGTACTCATGGACGCCGGTGTCGGCGGCAGGATGACCGCCATAGATGCCGCCAGACAGATCCGGGCGTGCTTCGACATACCCGTTCTCTATCTCGCGGCCCCGGCGGATAGAGAGGCCCTGGAAGAAGCAGGCGTGACCTCTCCCTTCGGATACGTGGCCAAGCCCTTCAGCGAGAGGGACCTCAATACGGCCATTGACGTCGCGGTCTACACCTTCAAGATGGAAGAGAAGATAAAGGAGCGTGAGCAGTGGCTGGAGACGACCCTAAAGAGCGTGGACGACGCGGTGATCGCCACTGACACCAAAGGGCGCATAGCCTTCATGAATCCGGTCGCCGAGACTCTCACAGGGTGGCCGGAAGTCGATTCCCTGGGACGGGATGTGTCCGATGTATTCCACGTGATTGACGAGGACAGCCGCCACCCGGCGGAGAACCTGGTTGCCAGGGTGCTCGTGGAGGGCAATGCGGTCGGAGCCGGCAAATCCGGGTTGCTTGCCGCAAGGGGCGGCGCAGAGGTCCCGGTCGAGAACAGCGCGGCTCCCATGGTTGACGAGCAGGGCAATCTCACGGGCGTGGTGCTTGTGTTCCGAGACATAACAGCTCGCAAACTCGCAGAGGAAGACCTCAAGGAAGAGCGTGACCGCGCTCAGAAGTACCTGGACATCGCCGGCGTCATGATGGTCGCGCTCAGCCGCGACGGCAACATCACGCTGGTCAACCGCCGCGGTCTCGATATCCTGGGATACGGCGAGAGCGAGCTTCTCGGCCGGAACTGGTTCAGGACATGCGTGCCGGAGGCAATAAGAGAGAGCAGGAAGGCTTGCTTTGAGAGCCTCATGGGCGGGCATGGCGAGACCTTCGAACACAATGAGAGCCCCGTAGTCACCAAGTCGGGCGAGGAACGGGTGGTCTCGTGGCACGACACGGTGATAAAGAACAAAGACGGGGAGATCGTCGGCACCTTGAGCTCCGGCGAGGACATCACCCAGCGCAAGATGGCGGAGAAGGAGAAGGACGGGCTGCGCACGCAGCTGGTTCAGTCCCAGAAGATGGAAGCCATTGGTGTTCTGGCCGGTGGGGTCGCTCACGACTTCAACAACCTCCTGACGGTGATCCAGGGCAATTCCGAGCTCGCCCTCCTCAAGAGCGGCGGGGACGAGAAGCTTATCAAGAACATCGAGCAGATTCAGCATGCGTCCGAACGCGCCGCGAATCTAACCGGCCAGCTGCTCCTGATGAGCCGTCGGCAGCCGATGGAATTCGCCGATGTCACGGTGAATGAATCGGTGCGCAATCTCCTCAAAATGCTGGAGCGCCTCATAGGAGAGGACATAGCGGTAGAGACGGAACTGGCGAGCGACCTGTGCAAGGTCAAGGGCGACGCGGGCAATGTCGAGCAGGTGATTCTGAACCTCGCGGTCAATGCCCGGGATGCGATGCCCGGCGGCGGCCGGCTCACGGTAAGAACGCGGAATGTTACGCTCACGGAAGAGGAGGCCAGGAGGTTGCCGGACGCGAAGCCGGGCCGGTTCGTGTGCCTCTCGGTCGAGGATACTGGAACCGGCATGGATGAGGCGACGGCCGAACGCATATTCGAGCCCTTCTTCAGCACGAAGGAGGCCGGGCGCGGCACGGGTCTCGGTCTCTCCATGGTCTACGGCATAGTCAAGCAGCACGAAGGCTGGGTCAACGTACGTAGCAAGATAGGCGAGGGAACGCACTTCGATGTGTTCTTCCCGGCTCTGTCCGCCGCGGCCGACCCCGGGGCGCCCGAAGACCTGCCTGCTCGTGGCCCGCGGGGAAGGGGAGAGCGCATACTGCTGGTCGAGGATGAGGCCGGCGTGCGTGACTTCGCCGGTCTGGCCCTCCGCTCGAGCGGCTATTATGTGTCCGATGCGGCCGGCGCCGAAGAGGCGATTGCAATCTTCGCCAGGAAGCAGGGCAGGTTCGACCTGGTATTCAGCGACGTTGTGCTGGCGGGCAAGAGCGGCATCGAACTCGCCGAGGAAATCATGGCGCTCAGCCCTTCGACACCGGTTCTCCTCACGAGCGGGTATACGGACGACAGGTCGCAGCTCGCCGAGATAAGAAAACGCGACATCCCATTCCTCCAGAAGCCCTACGCCCTCGGAGACCTGCTGCTTGCAGTCGGGGAGGCGATCCGAGCAGGCAAAGAAGTCGCCACTCCCGCGAGCTAGGTGCTGCCCGGGCTACTCTTGCATGAACCCGGCCTTGATCCCGCCCCAGGTTCGCGGCTCTGACGCAACCATGCAATCGATACTCGCGACGAGAATGTCGTAGAAGAGCGTGTCGCCGGTACCGGGATCGGTTGCGGTCAGGGAATACGGGTAGGCCCCGGATGTCAGGTCCACGCCGCCGCCGTCGGTTCCGTCCCAGAGGACGCTGTGGTAGCCGGCCATCAGGGCTGCGTGAATCAACATCCGCAACACGGCGGTCGTATCGGGATTCCAGACTTCGAGCACTACCTCGGCCTGCACGGGCAGAATGAACCGGATGTCCGTGACACCGCCGTCACTGGTCGGGCAGAATGGGTCGGGGAGGTTTTGAAAGAGTTCGAAGTGATCCGGCGGCGGGGGTGGATCGGCCGGCACCATAGACGGTGTCGCCAGCACCAGTACTGCAGACAACATAACCATAGCTGTTTTCAAATCGATCTCTCCCTTCTATCCTGGCAGGCACCTGACATTATACCACAGGAGAGGCTCTTATTGAAGACCTGAGAATGGGCCGAACGTGAACCCGGAGAGAACTCTATTGAATGTAGGCGCTCATCACGTACTGCTGAACCATGCGGTGGGTGTTGAAGAATGAGCCGTTTATTGCGATGCAAAGCTGCATCATCTCTATACAATTATCGCGATTATTGTAAAAAGTTGGCATGACGACCTGCTCGAGCTTGTCGTAGAGCGCTCCCGCGCACTCCGCGTCGGTCGCGTCCGCCTTGTCGGGCGACCCTATCGCCCATCCCGTCATTCCCTCTATGCAGCCCTCCATCCACCAGCCATCCAGCACGCTGAGGCTCGGGATGCCGTTGATGGCCGCCTTCATGCCGGATGTTCCGGATGCCTCCTGGGGGCGGCGCGGAGTATTGAGCCACACGTCCACTCCGGAGACAAGGAGGCGTGCGAGATCCATGTCATAGTCTTCGAGGTAAACGACATCGATCTCGCCAGCGAGGCGCTTCGCGACGGACAGGATCTTCTTGATCATCTTATGTCCGTCGATGTCCCGGGGATGGGCCTTGCCTGCGAAGATGAACTGCAACTTCCCCTTGCTGCGGACGATCTTCTTGAGCCTTGTTATGTCGGTGAAAACGAGGTCGGCGCGCTTGTAGGCTGTCGCGCGCCTCGCGAAACCTATTGTGAATACCTCCAGATCCATCTCGGTGTCAGTGGTGGCCCTGACGTGGTCGATCAGTCTTCGCTTGGCTTCCATGTGGGCCTTCCAGATATCATCGCCGGGGAGGTTTATTGCATAGCGGAGGCTGGTCGGTTCGTTCTTGCAGCCGGGAATGAAGCGCGAGAAAAGCTCGCGGAAGGAGTCGCCGGTCCAGGTCCAGGCGTGAACGCCATTGGTGATGGAGTCGATCTGGTAGCCCGGAAACATCTCCCTGGATACGCGCTGGTGTTCCTTGGCAACGCCGTTCACATAGTGGCTCAGGTTGAGGGCCAGGCGCGTCATATTGAGGTTGTCTTCCCCGCCGAAGGCCTTGATGGTCTCGACGGGCAGGAAGTCGCCCAGCACCTCCATGGCCAGCTCGTAGGGAAACTGGTCGTGACCCGCCGGGACGGGTGTATGCGTCGTGAAAATACATGTCCTCCGTACGCCATCGACCCGGTGCGACCCGGGGTCGATGATGTCCTTCTGCCTGAGAAGCTCGAGGGTGAGCAGACTCGAGTGGCCCTCGTTCATGTGATAGTGAGTGATGTGGCGGTAACCGAGCTCCCGGAGGAGCCGGACCCCTCCAATGCCGAGTATGGCTTCCTGCGCCAGGCGGTACCTGGCGTCGCCGCCGTAGAGACTGTAGACCAGGCTTCGGTCGTAGTCGCCGTTACCCTCTATGTCCGTGTCAAGGAAGAAGACGGGTATGTTGAAGCCCGTCGCGCCCCGCATGCGGTATTCCCATGCCTGCACCCTGACCGGCCGCCCTTCGATGTGCACGATTACCGCCTGGGGCCGCAGCTTCATGAACCTGCGCGGGCTCCACTCGTAGGGACGCTCCTGCTGGGCGCCATCCTCGTCGATTCTCTGCCGGAAATAGCCCTTCTTGTAAATGAGGGTTATGGCGACAAGGGGCGCCTTGAGGTCGGCCGCCGACTTGATGGTGTCTCCCGCCAGCACTCCGAGCCCGCCGCTGTAAGTCGGCATCTTGGGCTCGATGCCAATCTCCATCGAGAAATACGCGATCCGCCTCTCCTTCTTGCGGATTCTCTCCACCACCGGCCTCTTGGGCGTGAGTTGAATTTCCATGATGCTGGAAACATACCAGATTGGTCCCGCGACTTCAAACACCACGTCGATTTTCTTTTGACTTCCGCGCCGGCCGCGCTAACATACTCGGCAGGGCGCTGAGGGTACCAACCGCATTCGTTCCATCCTCCTCGGGGAGCAGATTATGAGAGCGAAGTACGCATTTGTTGTAATTGCAGTGCTGGTCATATGTTCATGCGGCTCGAAGTCCGAAGGCGAGGCGGAGGCCCTTCCGGACTTCGACGCGATGTGGAACTACGACAACCCCGCCGCGACTGAGACGGTGTTCAGTGGCCTCATCCCGGGGGCGATAGAATCCGGGGACGCAGATTACTACGCCGGACTTCTCACGCAGCTTGCCCGGTCGCAGGGCCTGCAGCGGAAGTTCTCCGATGCGCACACCACGCTGGACTCCGCGTATGAAGCGCTGGAGGACGAGACCGGCGTGGGGATGGCGCGGTATCTCCTGGAGCGGGGCCGCGTCTATAATTCGTCGGGTGAGCCGGAGGTGGCCAGAGGATACTTTCTCAAAGCGCATGATCTTGCGGACGCGATCGGCGCCGACTTCTATGCGATCGACGCCCTGCACATGCTGGGCATAGTGGACCCTCCCGAGAAGCAGATGGAGTGGAATCTCAGGGCGCTCGACCTTGCCGAGAGGTCCACAGACGAGCGCGCGCGAAAATGGCGGGGTTCGCTCTGCAACAATATAGGCTGGACGTACCACGATCTGGGTGAGTACGAAGCGGCCCTGAATATGTTCGAAAGGTCGCTCGCCTTCAGGGAGGAGCAGAATGACTCGGCCGGTGTGCTTATCGCCAGATGGACAATAGCGAGGACCTCGAGGTCGCTCGGACGAGTGGAGGAGGCTCTACGGATGCAGCTTGAGCTCGAGAAGAACGTCGAGGAGTACGGCCTTGCCCCGGACGGATACGTTTACGAGGAAATAGCCGAGTGCCTGCTTCTTCTGGGCCGCAAGCCCGAATCCAGGAAGTACTTCGGCCTCGCCCACGGCATCCTTTCCAGAGACGAGTGGATGGTGGCCAATGAGCCCGAGCGCCTCCGCCGGCTTGATGAGCTGAGCCGCTGAAACCGGCGTTGCAGGCCTTGCGGATTCCGGGCGTCATTGGTTGATCCTGCGGGACGCGGCGCCTGCCGAGGCAGCTGACGTCAACCGCAACCCCTTCTGTTTTAAGCGCTTACGCATTTGCTTCATGTATGGCGCATGGGTTGTGATATAATGTAGGCGGAGATCGGACACGGCCTGGAGCTTAGAAAGGGCCGGCCGATGCGCATCCGGTACTTGCTGCTCGCCATTCCCGCACTGTGTCTCGCGGCCCACGCGTCGGCGGCGGATGCCCCCGATACGCTCTGGGTCAAGACTTACGGCGGGCTGCTGGCTGATTACTGCGGCTACTCCGTCGAGCAGACCGGGGACGGCGGGTACATTTTTGTCGGTGCCTCTGAATCGCCGTTTTACTACATGTATGACATCTGCCTCGTCAAGACCGACCGCGACGGCGAGGTCGACTGGAGCCGGACCTATGTATGGGACGCGGCCGACGTGGGCTACTCGGTGCACCCGACCCGGGACGGCGGCTTCATAGTGACCGGTTGCACCACTTCATTCGGCACAGGGTCCCATGACATCTATCTTCTCAAGGTGGATGGGTCCGGCGGCGTGTTATGGACGCGGGTTTATGGCAGCCCTGCCCTGGACATGGCTTTCTCGGTGCGGCAGACCCGCCCCGACGGCGGCTATGTCGCCGTCGGCGTGACCAACCGCGCCCCCTCCCACCTCAACGACATCCTGCTCCTCAAGACCGACGAGAACGGGGATTCGGTATGGTTGCGTACCTATGGCGGCGAGAAGGATGACGTCGCGCGCTCCGTCGAGCAGACCGCGGACGGCGGCTTCGTCATCGGCGGGACGACCGAGTCCTTCGGGGCAGGCGGTCTCGATCTCTACCTCATGAGGACAGACGAAAAAGGCGACACGCTGTGGACGAGAACCTTCGGCGGCTCTGGAGACGAGCTGGGAACCTCGGTGCGCCAGACCACCGACGGCGGCTTCGTCGTGGTGGGAACGACCGCATCCTTCGGCGCAGGCTGCGACGATGTTTTCATGGTGAGAACCGATGGTGACGGGAACCCCCTCTGGACGAAGACCTTCGGCGGACCCGGGTATGAGACGGGACTGTCGATCGTCCAGACGGCGGACAGCGGCTTCATTATCACAGGGTCTCTCTACCCGCTTCCCGAGGGCCCCAACCAGGTTTACATAGTCAGGACCGACTCTGACGGATCATGCCTCTGGACCAGGACATATGCCGGGAGCGTTGTCGAACGGGGCAATGCCGTCACCGTAACTCCGGAAGGCGCTTACGTGATCGCCGGCAGGGGGGCGTCTTTCCTCACGGGTGAGCGCGACATGTGCCTTATGAAGCTTGGGCCCGGTCGCTAGGCCGCATGGGCCGTCCGGGCAGGGGCTATTTCAGGACCACGAGTTTGCGCGCCTGCGCGCCCCGGGGCGTGTTCAGGACCACGAAGTAGAGACCGGGCGATACGCGGCCGCCCGCGTCGCCGCATCCGTCCCATTCGACCTGGTGCCGCCCCGCGCTTGAGCCCGAGGGACCGAGCGTCGCGACCCTGCGCCCGCTTATATCGTAGATGGCGAGGTCGATCTCGGCGGCGGCCCTGAGGCTGTAGGTCACGGTAGCCCGGCCCGTCATGGGACTCGGCGCGACGGGGTGGAGCGTGGCATCGGGCGAAGCCCCGGGGCCGGGGTCTCCGCCGCCCGGCCGCAAGCCGGACGCATCCAGCGGGAAGTACACGTACTCTCCGGCATCCACATTGGCGTCGGCATTGCCGGGCGGGGCCTGGGCCGCGAGCCCTCCCCCGTCGGGGGATTCGTAAGCCGCCATCGCGAGATACACGCCTGCCGGCAGCGGGTCGCCGAGGTAGTCCGCGAGCCGCACCGTGCCCTCGAGCCAGGTCCCGGCGGCGCAGTCCACGCCGCTCGAGAGCACCGCTTCGCCTTCGTCGAACCACCCGCACCAGTTATTGGAGTCCTCATTGCCCAGGAAGAGGGCCCTGCCCGCCACGGTGCCCGCCTTGGCCCAGGGCGATGCAATGGGTGCCGCGAGGTCCACGCCCACCATTACGAAATGGTCCTTCCCGGAAGTGCCCGCCACGGGCTCGGTCGCGACGTAAAGGAAGTCGCCGTCCCAGTCGGCGTAGAGGTCGCCGCCGCCGCCTGCAGCGACGAGTGTCGAGGATGAATCGAGGTCGCCGTCGATGACATGGGCCGGGCTGGAGTTGGACTCGCCCACATAGACATGCTGAATGGGACTGCGCTTGACATTGCCCTGGCCGTCCTCGGCTTCGACATAGTAATCCACGAGCACCTCCGAGAGCCCCGTGACCTCGGCATAGTATTCGTCGGCGATGTAATCGGGCAGCACCGAGAAATCAATCGCCGGGTCGGAGAAGAAGTTGCCCGTTGGGAATGGGCGGCAGGTCATGGCGATGGTCTGCCACGTGCCGACTCCGGCGCCGCCCGCATAGGTCTCGTTATCGTCACCGCTCATGGGGTTCAAGCCGTCCAGGTCGATGCGGTACTTGAGATCGACGCGCGCCAGCCCCGAGACGTCGTAGGCGAAAGTCCATACCCAGAAGTCGCTCGGCATGTCGGCGCCGTCGCCACCCGGGTAGCCCCAGAGCGCGCCGGCGCCCTTTCCGCCCGGATTCCAGGGAAGCCGCTGGGGGATCCATACGGTCGGCCCCACGGCGTCCGTTCCCCCTCCCGCGATCACGGCGTCTGCGTAGAACACGGCGGCGTTAGCGGCGAGAGTCGGCTTGATCTCCATGTCGAGCGCCGTCCCGTAATACATGTACCCGCTCTCGTAGCCTGACAGCAGATGATGCCAGGCCTTCTCGACATTGTCAGCGCCGGCGATAGGATCATAGATCTTCGCGGGGTCGGGCGCTCCACCGTCATATGCCTCGGCGGTCTCCACCCTGTTCTCAGCGGCGGTGAGCACGGCCCAGTTCCTCTCGTCTTCTGCCCAGCCTCCGGGGATGTCGAAGTCGCCGTACTCATTCACAAGCGGCCAGTTCCAGTTGATGAACTGCGGCGAGCCGAAATCGCCGTCGGCGTTTACCCAGCCGCCGTCCTCGACGTGCACGACGTCGGCGGCATCGACGGGGTGGTCGGCGAGGTACTCGGCGATGGTGGTGGGCTCGTAGCCGTTACCCGCTGCGGCATGCGAGAATCCGGAGACGTTCTCGTTGTAATACGAGTAGCCCCCCGACCACGCATTGTCGCCGTCATGGGCGAAGAGGATGAGCATGGGTTTCGACGGGTCGTTGTAGGACGCGATATTGTCGATCTCGCCGGTGCCATAGGTGCTGTAGCCTTCGTTCCAGCTCTCGGCATTGGCCGCCGGCACGACGATGATCGAGCGGGGCGCCCCCGTTCCCGGATCTACGTACCCGGCGTAATGCGGCCTGAAGCCGAAGGGCGGCGGAGTCTTCACGGTGACCCCGCGGCTTATGGATATGGCGTCATAGTGGCCCTGCGCCGGGTTCAACCGGTCCGCGGCGTTGGGCGGGTCGCAGTTGTCTTCACTTGCCGCGTAGGGATAGTCGGCGCATGCCCGCGAGATGTGTATATCGGCCACTATCACCCACTCCACGCCCATCTCGACGAGGACAGGGATCATGCGCTCGGAGAAGCATGTCTCGGCCGGGAAGTAGCCTCGTGTGAAATCGGTGTCGCCCCAGGCGTCGGCGAAGGCGACTTTGGCGACCTGTATGTCTCGCCTCAGGGCGTTCTCGTCCATCAAGGGCGCGACGGGATGATGCGCGGCGACCAGCACCTGGTCGAGCCTCGGCCGGCCGCCCGACGTCGTCCAGGAGCGGGCGGTGCGATAGTCGGCATACCAGTTTGAAGCGTATCTGCCTCCGTTCCAGCCGGCGTCGGCCAGCCCGGTCACGTTCTCGATGAGCGCGCCGGCGAAGCTCGCCTGCGCGCCGGCGTCCGGAAGGTCGAGAATCATGGAGACCGCCGTCCGGGGATAGTCCTGGTAATCGTGGACGCGGTCGTCCTTGTTAAAGATGGTGAACACGTCGCTTTCCGAATGGCCGAGCGTGATGGTCTCATAGGCCGTCTCGTATCTTGACGGAGTCCACGTGCTCGCGTCGGGCCAGTAAATGGGCTGGTGCATATGCCAGAGATAAGTGGTATGGACGGGTGCCGCCCATGCGGTCCCGGCCAGCCCGGCAAGCAGGAGCACTAGGGCTGCCGTCATGACGGTGTCCGACCTCAAGATGTGCATTCTCCTTTTCGTCTTCCCGCGGAGGCCCTGTTTTCCCTATTATACAACGGATTGCGGCCCCGATCAAACGATGCCTCTTGAGATGTTTCTTCAAATACCCTGTTTTTCGTGATATATGGTCGGCGATACGATCTACAACAGGTTCTTCGCGGTGGACACCACCTCTGGCGGCGGCTGCGTGTTCGGCGCCCAGTGCGGGAACGTGCCGTTCGAGGTCCGAAAGTTCAATACGGCCAGGATGGTGCTCGCGAGGTAGAGGCAGAGTCGGACGCGGAAGCATAGGGAAACGGGCACGGACGGTGTCGGAAAGCCATTCGCGAGCTTCGGGGCATAGCATAGCCGCAATCACGCCAACGGTATCCGACCTAATGGGAGTTGCGCGGCCCGGGCTCTGCCGCTGCGGGCCGATCGCCGGAGTCCTCGCGGCCGCGGGCGGCATCGGACAGGTCGAAAGGTGCCTGGTCTACGCCCCAGACGCCATGGGCGCCGTCCTGTTCGCATCCCAGGCTGATCTTCTTTCCAGAGTGTCGGCGGCCGCGCCGGTCACCGCGGCCCTGCGGTCGGTGTTTCCGCCCAAGACCCCCGTGTGCTTCGCTTCCATGTTCACCGGGGCGCCCCCGGAAGTCCACGGCATACGCGCCTATGAGCGGCCGGTGCTCGAGTGTGATACCCTCTTCGATTCTCTTATCCGGGCCGGGAAGCGGCCGGCAATAGTCAGCGTGAAGGACGCGAGCACCGACATCATTTTCCGGGGACGGGACATGGACTACTTCAGCGAGCCGGCCGACGACGACGTCACGGCCCGCGCAATCGAGCTTCTCGAGTCCGACCGGCACGATCTCATCTTAGTCTATCACCAGGAGTACGACGACCTGCTGCACGAGTCGGAGCCCTTCGCCGCGGGAGCCCTGGCCGCGGCCGGGCGCCACGTGGACGCATTCAGCCGGCTTGCGATGGTGGCGCTGGAGCGCTGGCGGGGGCGGCAGAGTCTCGTCGCCTTCGCGCCCGACCATGGGGCGCATGTCGACCCCCGGACCGGCAGGGGCGCGCACGGGGAGGACATGCCCGACGATATGGAGGTCCTGCATTTCTTCGCCTTCCAGCGCTGAGGCGCCTTCTAATTATATTGGCGATGCGCGGGGTTGCGGTTATAATCGCTCATAAATCCCTGATTCAAACCGCGAATGGACCTTCTATCTGAAAGGAGCACGCTATGCCGAGGCCAAAGAGGCGAGTGATAGCGGCGGAGGACCTCTACCGGTTCCGGCTGATACACTCCTGTGGAATATCGCAGGACGGGGCGCATGTCGTGTTCGACCTCCAGCGAGTCGACAAGAAGACCGAGAAGAAGTACGCCAACCTCTACATCGTTCCCACGCGCGGCGGCAGCGTGCGGCAGTTTACCTACGGTGATCACGTGGACAGCCAGCCGCAGTGGTCGCCAGACGGCAGACATATCGCGTTTCTCTCGAACCGCAAGGACGAGAAGCAGGCTCAGATCTACGTGATTCCGTTCGGCGGCGGCGAGGCCAGGCAGGTGACCGACCTCAAGGGCTCCATCGCGGCGTTCAAATGGTCGCCTGACTCCAGGCAGCTGGCGTTCGTGTTCCGCAAGAAGGATGCCGAAGAGGTAGAGCGCGAGAAAGACCCGCAGAAGAAGAAGCTGGGCGTCGTCGCGCGCCATGTCGACAGGGTCTTTTTCAAGCTCGACGGCTCGGGGTACCTGCCGAAGGAGCGCTGGCACATCTGGACGGCGAGCGTCGCGCGTGGGGGGGCCAGGCAGCTGACCGACCATCCGGTCTATGATGATATGGATCCGGACTGGTCCCCCGACGGCAAGCATATCGTCTTCGCGTCCAACCGGGCCGAAGACCCCGACCTTGACCCTGACGCCGTCGACCTCTTCGTGGTGCCTGCGAAGGGTGGCCGGCCGCGGCTTATCAAGACCCGTCCGGGCTTCAAGGGGAATCCGTCATACTCGCCCGACGGCAAGTGGATCGCCTATCAGGGGGTCGACGGCAAGATGGCCTGGTGGCGGAACCTGTCGCTCTTCGTGGTCCCCTCGAGCGGCCGGGGCGCGGCCAGGAACCTCACGGCCAGGTTCGACGTGCACACCGCGGCGTGGACGATCAACGACCTCCCCGGGCACCTTCCGCTGATGCCGCCCACGTGGTCTGATGGCGGCGAACGCATCTGCTTCCAGGTCGACCGGCACGGGGACACGATGCTCTGCTCCATCGACCGCCGTGGCAGGGACAGCGACATGGCCATCGAGATAGGGGAGCCCGGCGTCGTCGGTTCCTACACTTTCGATGCAGCGCAGGAGAAGATCGCCTACTTCCATGCCGGCATGACCGAAGTCGGTGACGTATGGGTCATGGACACGGCAACCCGCCGCTCGAAGCGGCTGACGCGGGCGAACAACGGCGTACTGCGCAACGTCGATCTGGGTTCGGTCGAGGAAGTGTGGTTCAAGGGAGCCGCGAAGAACGACCTACAGGGATGGATACTGAAACCGCCGGGGTTCAATCCCAGGAAGAAGTACCCGTCGATACTCGAGATTCACGGCGGGCCGCGCGTTCAGTACGGCAACTATTTCATGCACGAGTTCTACTATCTGGCCGCCCATGGTTATGTCGTCTACTTCTGCAACCCGCGAGGCGGTCAGGGATACGGCGAGAAGCACTCCAGGGCGATACACAACGACTGGGGCGGCGTAGATTACAAAGACCTCATGGCATGGACCGACTATGTCGCCAGGAAACCCTACATCGACCGCAAGCGGATGGGGGTCACGGGCGGGAGCTACGGTGGCTACATGACCAATTGGATTATAGGCCATACGTCGAGGTTCGCGGCGGCCGTCACCCAGAGAAGCGTCAGCAACCTCGTCAGCATGTGGGGATCGAGCGACTTCAACTGGGGATTCCAGGAGGAGTTCGGCAACGTGCCGCCCTGGGAGAACCACCGGAACTACTGGCGCCAGTCGCCCATGAAGTACATGGGCAAGGTCAAGACGCCGACACTCGTCATCCACAGCGAACAGGACCTGCGCTGCGCCATCGAGCAGGGCGAGCAGGTGTTCGTGGCGCTCAAGACGCTCGGCGTGGACACCGAGATGGTGAGGTTCCCGGATGAACCTCACGGCCTCTCGCGCGGCGGCCGCACGGACCGGCGCCTTGAACGGCTCAGGCACATCCTGCGCTGGTTCGACAAATACCTGAAATAAATGAAGGGGTCAGGTCTTAAAATGCACAGTACCGCCGGTGGCGGACCGCAGGCGGTCTCCCAAGGCTTCGTCATCTTAAAGAAGCCACTGGGAGACTGGCGAGGTCCAACTGTGCATTTTAAGACCTGACCCCATTCGTTTGGCCCCGTTGGTTAGAAGAGGTTGCGGAGCTTGATCTTGACGTATCTGTTCGTCCCTTCGCGCTCCACCTCGAAGCGGTATTCGGTTCCGGCCTCGGCCCTGAGCAGCTCCCGCAATGCGATTACCCCGTCAATCAGCTCGACGGGGACGTCGTTGACGGACCGGATGATGTCTCCCTCCTGGAACCTGGCGCGGTCGGCCGGCGTGCCGGGCGAGACGTATAATACCTCAATCTCATCGTCATCGTTCAAGGAAAGGCCCAGGCCGCTCTTGTCGGAAGGGAAGTCCTTGCCGAAGTCGGCCCCCTCCTCGAGAATGACCTGCTGCCGCTCATAATCCAGGTAGACGACGAAGTGGCGGAGAACGCTGTTACCGAGATTCCCCATGCCCTCCGTGCTCCCCAGCGCGCCCCCGGTCTGAAGCGGCGTCGAGATCAGGGGGCTGTCCAGTGTGAAGCCGGCGATCTCGAGCGTCTTGAACTTCATGGTCTTGCTCGCGCTGTAACCCCCGGCCCCGCCCGACAGGGATTGCACGCCCTTGCGGTCGAGGATGCCGTGCTGTTCGGCGAACGGGAAGAAGAAGCTCGATCCGCCGGCTCCGATGTCGAGCGTCCAGTCACCGGAGTAGGTGCCGTCGACCGTGATCGGGACCACGAAGAAACGCTCCTTGAGCGGATGGTCGATCAACGCCCCGCCCCCGGTGTATTCAAACAGGGCTGGATCGTAGAATGAGAGGAGCTCATTGGCGTAGTCGATCTTCACCACGAAGCGCGATAGAAAGTCGTACCCGAGTATGCCGACCACGTCGAGGCCGGCCCTCTTCAGGAGATTCTTGATGCCGAGCACGGCCACTTTCTGCGAATCGAACTCAATCCCATCCACGCTGAACGGGGGCAGCTCGGTGAAGGTCACCTCGACGGTCTTCCCGGCTCCGTAGCCCTTCATATTGCCGGCGGTTTCGAGGCCGAGCTCCTCGGCGTATTCCGAGTCTATCACGGTGACGCTCGCGCCCGTGTCTATTATCCACGTGCGCTTGTCGCAGTTGATGGTTGCATCGATGAAGAGATGGTCCGCCACGTACTCGAACTCTACGTTCTCGGCGCTCGTTCCTGATGTGAACCGGTAGTCCCTCGGGCCCGCCCCCGGGGGCTGGAAGAGCTCCCCGTCGATCTCGGGATTGGACTCGTACCTTACGACGGTGGCCGTCTGCTTCTGCCCGATGGGCAGGAGTTCGATGTCCAGATGGAACGGGATGACGAGGCCGCCGACGTCCCTGAAGTCGGAAAACACGGTGTGGGATTCGTGCTCGGCTTCCCTGGTTATGGACTTATGCATGTAAAAGTCATCTTTGCCTATGTAGTAAGTCCGCACGTTGTCATCGATTGTATTGGACAGGTTTATGACATAGCACGCGGTCCCATTAACATCTTCCGTCCCACCAAAGGCCAGAGCGAAGTGTTCAGAGTCCCGCCGGATGTGCTCGAAGTCGGCGATACGCCTGTCCACCTCTCTCTTCTTGAGGGTCTGCTCGTCCTTCATGATCTGGAGTTTGCCGTTGGAGTCCACAATCCATGCATAGTCGCCCGTATCGCCCGTGATCTGCTTTATCACCCCGAGGTCGACCTCCTGGCGCTGGCGGCCGGGCCTTTGCTGCCATTCCCTGATGTGGCCTTCGAGCCCGAAGAGTTTGAGCGTGGCCTCGAAATACCTCGTCTCCTCCGCCCTCAGGAGTTCAAGCCCGCCGATCGCCTCATAATGCGTTTCGAGGATCTCGTAGGGATCGGTCATGTCCTCCCGGGCCGCCAGGCCCGTTGCCGCGGCGACCAGCAGCAGACAGCCCAGGGCGCATCCCGCCGCGGCGGTGCCGAACCTCTTCTTGGTGCACGGTCTCATCTATGTCCTCCTTCTGTATAACCGGTCAGGGTGAGTCTAACCCCAACCCGCCCGATAGTCCAATGCTCCCTCAATGACATCAGAGTATTGGCTTGTAACCCGGCGGGGGGGTTACTATAATGGTGTGCCCCCTGGGAGTGATGCGATGGCATACACAATAGTCACCATGGAAGAGCGTCCCGACCTCAAGGCGCAGGTCCACAGGCTCAACCCGGCGGTCTGGCCGGAGTTCATGCTGCATGACGCGGTCTCGGCCCGTTACTGGCGCCGCCTGTTCGCGGACTTCGCGCGTTTCCAACTGGCCCTCTGCGACGAGAATGAACACGTCCTGGGCGCCGCTTCGACAGTCCCGATAGCATGGGACGGGGAGAAGGGCGGCCTGCCCGCTGGCTGGGATGCGGCGCTGGAGGCGGGCTTCCGCGACCCTGACGAGGGCCGCACGCCAACGGTTCTGTGCGGACTCTCGGTGTCCATCGCCCGCACGCACCAGGGCCAGGGCCTGAGCAATCTCATGATACGCAGCATGAAGTCCCTTGCCGGCGCAGAGGGATACGCCGGCATGATCGCGCCGGTGAGACCGACGCTGAAGAGCACGTATCCGCTGATCTCCATGGAGAGCTACATCGAATGTAAGCAGCCGGACGGGTCGCCTTTCGACCCGTGGCTGCACGTTCACTGGAGACTCGGCGCCAGGTTTCTTAAAATAGCGCCCGATTCCATGATCATATGCGGCAGCGTGGGCGAGTGGGAGGATTGGACCCGGATGCGCTTCCCGGCGACGGGCAGTTACGTCGTGCCGGGAGCACTGAGTCCGGTCGAGATCGACTGCGAGCGGGACGAGGGCCTCTACAGGGACCCCAATGTCTGGATGATCCACCGCGTGTGAGGCCGGATCGCGGGCCACCGGAACCCGACCGCCTGCCTGTGGGTTCAATCATGTATGAGAGTTCCTGCAGGAAAGTCCTGCGTCCTGATCGCCTGGGAGGAGAACAATGAAGCAATGCAGCCTGTTCGCGATGCTTGCGGCTGCGCTCGGCCTGGCCCTCCTGATGGGGGGGTGCTCGGACACCGGGCGCCCGTCGCTTGAAGAAGCCGTCCGGGTCTTTCTCTCAAACGACCTCGATGCGGCCGGACCCATGCTCGCCGGCGTGGCGGCGCGCGAACCCGGGAATGCCGACGCGCATGCGTGGTACGCGGAGTGCCTGAGGAGGCAGAGCAGGCACGACGGGGCCTACGAGGAGGCAAATGCCGCGCTCGCCGTCGCCCCGGATCACGCCTTTGCGCACACCGTGCTCGGCGACCTCTTCAGCCCGCAGCTGAGCTCCTGGGAGCGAGTGGATGCAGACAGCGCATGGTATCACGCGCTTATGGCGGTGGAAGCGAACCCGGCCGACGGCAATGCATGGTCGTCCGTCTGGATTCAGTCCATGATGCGGAATAACGCCGATCTGGAGCACGAAGCCGCCTTGGCCATGATCGAGAGCGGCTTCCTCACGCCGTCCGTCCTGGCATACAACAGGTGGCAGCTCGAGCACCTTCCTCCCGACGCCATACTGCTTACCAACGGCGACATGGACACGTACCCTGCGGTCGCCCTCCAGGAGAAAGAGGGCCTGCGGGAAGACGTGGCCGTCATAAACCTGAGCCTCCTCAACCTGCCCTGGTACATAAGGAACCGGGCAGCGAAATACGGCCTGCCGCTTCCCTTCCCGGACGAAGAACTTGACCAGCTCAAGCATTACAGGGACATAGACGGCAACATGGTGCCCCCGGGCGATCAGATAGTCGCCGGCTGGATCGAAATGCAGAGGCTTCGCGACCTCGACCGACCGCTGTGCGCGGCGGTTACCCTCTACAGGTTGGACTTCACCCGGGACGCCGTCGGCAGAATGGTCTACTGCGGTTCCTACTACGAGTACATGCCGCGGTCGCTGCTCAAGGACGCCGACATCGGCGCAATCGAGCGAAGCCTGTCCGCGGTCAACCCCGGGGACTTCGCCGGGCCGTTCGCATCGACCATCGACCGGAGCCCGGTGAGGCGGAGCCAGACCGACAAGCTCGCGCAGAACGTCACTGCGGCGATGCTCCGCTATGTCGACCTGCTTGTGCGCGATGGCCGGGTCGAGGAGGCGATGGACGCCCTCGATGCGGCGGAGTATTTCGATTCGAGAATATCCGCGGGCGGGGCATTCAAAGCAAAATTCGACTCGCTTAGAGAGGCAGCCGGCGCTACAATCTAGGGCTGTAACCCGAGGCCGTCTTCCCGACTTCACCCGGAAAGGCTTATAATGCGCGAACGCAAAGCCCGGCGGATACGAGAGCGCAGGCAGCGTCGCATCACGGCGGAGGACCTCTACCGTTTCCGCCTCATCACCGACAGCCGCATCTCTCCGGACGGGCGTCAGGTCATCTACCCGGTCCAGCGCGTCCAGCGAAGCAGCGAGAAGAAGATCACCAACCTGTGGCTGGCACCGGCCGGCCGGGGACGGCCCAGGCAGTTCACTTACGGGGACCATGCCGACCGCCAGCCGCGCTGGTCGCCTGACGGCAGTTCGATCGCCTTTCTCTCCAACCGCGGGGACGGGAAGCAGTCGCAGCTCTACGTCATACCCGCGGACGGGGGCGAGGCAAGGCAGGTTACGCGTCTTGCCGGAGACTTCGGCACCTTCGAATGGTCTCCCGACGGGAGGACAATCGTCTGCGCCTTCAGGAAGAAGGACAAGGATGTTCTGGAGAGGGAGGCCGACGAGGCAAAGAAGAAGCTCGGCGTCGTCGCCAGGCATATAGACCGCGTCTTCTACAAGCTGGACGGCAGCGGGTTTCTCCCCAAAGAGCGGCAGCACATCTGGTCGGTGAATGTCCGGACGGGAAAGGCCGCGCAGCTGACCGCGGGCGACCGCCACGACAACTACGCTCCGTCATGGTCTCCCGACGGGAAACGCATAGTGTTTCTATCAAACCGGACCGCGGACCCCGATTTCAGTCCGGACTACATCGACATCCTCATCATGCCGGCCGCGGGGGGCCGCACCAGGAAGGTCGCGACCGGCGCCGGCATCAAGTGGTCGGTGGGCTTCTCGCCCGACGGCAGGTGGCTGGCCTACTACGGAATCAGGGGCCAGGGCCAGTGGTATAAGAACATGGCGCTCTGGGTGGTGCCCGCCTCCGGGAGCGCCGCCCCCAGGAACCTCACGGGCAGATTCGACGTGGAGGTTCTGGGCGGGGTCACGAACGACCTTACGGTGGAGCCGCCCGTGGGCCCGCCCGTCTGGTCCAAAGACTCGAGCAGGATTTACTTCACGGTCGGGCGGCACGGGCGCAGCACCCTCAATTCGTTAGCCATCGGCGGGCGCCCCGCCGGGCTCGAGACTCACATCGATGAATGGGGCACGGTTCTCCAGTTCAGCATCGACGGCTCAGGTTCCAAAGTGGCATACCTCTACGGCGACATGGGCCATCCGGTGGACCTTTACGTTACGGACCTGGAGGGCGGCGCCCCGCGGCGCATCACGCGCATAAACGACCGGGTGCTCGGCAATGTCGACCTGGGGGAGATCGAGGAAATCTGGTTCAAGGGACGGGACGGCAACGACCTTCACGGGTACATCCTCAAGCCCCCCGGCTTCAGCGCAAAAAAGAAGTACCCGTCGATACTCGAGATCCACGGCGGCCCCATGGTCCAGTACGGCGAGCTCTTCATGCACGAGTTCTACTTCCTTGCTGCGAACGGCTACGTCGTCTTCTTCTCCAATCCGCGCGGCAGCCAGGGCTACGGCGAGAAACACAGCAAGGCCATCTGGGGATGCTGGGGCAAGGCGGACTACGGCGACGTCATGGCCTGGACGGACCTCGTCGTCCGCAAGCCCTATATCGACAGGCGGCGGATGGGAGTCACGGGCGGGAGCTACGGTGGGTTCATGGTCAACTGGATTATCGGGCACACCGGGAGGTTCGCCGCGGCCGTCACGCAGCGTTCCATAGTCAACATGATAAGCAAGTATGGAACCGGGGACTATAACTGGCTCCTGGAGTACCGCTTCGGGAACAAGGCGCCCTGGGAGGCTGTGGACTCCTACTGGGATCAGTCGCCCCTCAAGTACTTCGGCAAGGTGAAGACGCCGACCATGGTGATCCACAGCGAGGAAGACCACAGGTGCCCCATCGCTGAGGGCGAACAGACCTTTGTCGCCCTTAAGAAGCTGGGCGTGGACACCGAGATGGTGCGCTTTCCCGAAGAGCCCCACGGGCTATCGCGCGTCGGCCGCACCGACCGGCGCATACAGCGCCTCCGGCACATTCTCAGGTGGTTCGACAAATACCTCAAGTAGGGCGGTTCGGGGCCGCGCGTCCGCGCTAAAGCCTCGCCCTCTTTCTGACGAGCTTATTGGAAAGGCCTGTCTCAGAGGGAGGAGAGCAAATGATCGCCGTATTAGTCATCGCTGGTATTGTCCTGCTTCTCGGCGCCGGCATGTACAACGCGCTGGTGGGCAAGAAGAACACGATCAAGAACATGTTCGGTGCCGTGGATACCCTTCTCAAGAAGCGGTATGACCTGATTCCCAATCTCGTCGGGGCCGTACAGTCATACATGAAGCATGAACGAGAGATTCTCACCGAGGTCACGAGGCTGAGGGCGGAAGCCCTCTCCGGCAATCTGACCGACGATGAGAAGATGGAACTCGACCAGAGGATAAGCAAAGCCATCGGCGGCATAATGGTCGCGGTCGAAAACTACCCAAACCTCAAGGCGAACGAGCAGTTCATGCAGCTCGAGAGAACTCTCACCGAAGTCGAGGAGCAGATATCCGCCGCCCGCCGGGCCTATAACGCGGCCGTCACCGATTACAACAACGCCGTCGAGATGTTCCCGACCAATATCATGGCCCAGATCATGAACTACAGGACCAGGCGTGTCTTCAGCATAGGCTCGACCGAGAGAGAGGGCGTGGACGTACACGGACTCTTCCAGAGGTAAACCCTTGAAGCAGGGGAGCTGCCTGTATGGCGACATCGCAGAGGTCTGATTTCGCGCATTTCTATCTGACCGTCCTCCTGAAGGACCTCAAGAAACTCGAAACCGTCCGGAAGCGGGTGGTGCGGAGACTCAAGTTCCTCTTCGCGATCGCAGCCGCCGCTTTTCTTCTGAGCCTCGCCATTGACCGCGGCTTCGGCCTGTCGGGCTCGTTCCCCATAACGGTCGGCATTCTCCTCGTACCCGCGGTGACGTTCCTTTACAGGTTCTTGATCAGCGGCTACGTGTACGATTTCAAGACAAACATCATCAAGAGGATAGTCGGCTACATTGACCCCGGCCTGACGTACACGCCCACGGGACACGTTCCAAGGTGGCAGGTGGTCGCGAGCCGCATATTCTCCAGGCACCCCGACCGCGTGAGCGGGGATGACCTGGTGGAGGGCCGGGTCGGCGAGACCAATATGCAGTTCTCGGAAATCCATGCCGAGGCAAGACGCGAGTCCAGGTTCTCGGGCGACAGCGGGCGCGAGCGCAGAAGCACCATATTCAGGGGGCTCTTCTTCGTCGCGGACTTCAACAAGAAGTTCGGCGGCAAGACACTGGTGCTTCCCGACACGGCTGAGCAGGTTTTCGGCGTGATGGGGTCGTACTTCCAGTCGCTCAACGCGACCCGGGGCGAGCTCGTCAAGATGGAGGACCCCGAGTTCGAGAAGTACTTCGTCGTGTACGGCGACGACCAGGTCGAGGCCAGGTACATTCTCTCGACCAGCCTCATGCAGAGAATCACGGAGTTCCGTAGGAAAACGGGCCGGAGGATATGCCTGTCCTTCATGGGCTCGCATGTTTACGTCGCCATACCGTACAGGCGGCGCCTGTTCGAGCCAAGGGTCTTCCGGAGCATCCTCGGTTTCGAGGGCATCGAGCATTATCTGGAGGATTTCGAGGTCTTCACCGGCATAGTCGAGGACCTCAACCTCAATACCCGCATCTGGACCAAGCAGGCCGAGGAGCCGCTGAGCCCCCTGGCGCAGTTCTTCCTCAATCACCCCGCCGGCGAGCCTTACTAGAGAGCGGCAGGGGCCTTCCCCATCTTGTGCGGCGCGCCCAAAGCCACCATTGCCGCGTTTTATCGGCACTTTTGGACTTGACTGGGGGGTTTTGGCGTGATAGACTGCCTCCGAGTTTCAGGAAATAGCAGAGTAGATTGATGAGTTCCCGAGCAGTGCTGAGGAACGGGGTTGTCCCGTTTGCTGATGGGGCTCGCTCTGGTTTTCGAACCCGGGGGCGTCGCCTTTGACGCTAAAGGAGGTGGAAGGCTGCGAGGGCAACGCGGCGTTTCCCCTGGTTGCTTCTGTTTCCCACTCAGCGCAAGGAATCAGACCGGTTAACCGACAAGGAGGGGAGCTATGAAGACTTTGCTACTGGCCCTGGCTGTATTGGCGCTGGCGCTGTCGGCATATGCCGCGGAAACGACGGATGCCGTAGCCCCGGAGCAGGTCACCCTGCCTCCGCTGCAGACAGAGTTCTATTGCCAGCCTCCGCATGAGTACCTCCAGACGTATAACGCCGAAACGCCGTTCAGCTCTGAAGTCTCGGATGACATCCCGGACGCATACGCCGGTACGCCCATCAACGATGTCGTGTTCTATGTCTCGGAGTGGGGGGGCTACTGGATAGACCCATCGGGGGTGTATGTGAACTTCTACAACGGCGAGTGCCCGCCACCGCTGGATCCCTATCTCAGTTATTTCTTCAACTGGGCCGATGTCGAAAAAGAGATCGTCTACGACTCGCCGGGTTCTTTCACATGTTACAGGGTGCAGGTCTATCTTCCAGCGGTGCTTACTATTGAGGCCGACATGTCGATCGGTTTCGTTGTGGATTGCGGCTGGGGCGACGTCGCGCCGTATGCCGGTATCGTCATGACCAATGACGGTGACGTCTACGGCGACTGCGGGGCCTACTGGGACGCGGAGTACTGGGGCTATTCCCGCTGGACGTACGGGGCCGACTATTTCGGTGTGGACCGCGACATCGCCTACTGCCTTAGCAGTACGGGCACCGGCGGCGGAGACGTGATTTTCGATGAGTGTTACATCGACGGCGGCCTGATAACGGGCTACTTCTTCTACGTGACCGCGGGGACTCTCCCTATAGATGACGTCGAGATCTGCGCGTTCATTGATGACGAATACGCCGCTATCTGGAACTGCAGCGTGCCGGGCAGCTGGTACTGTCACTACGATCCGGGCAGCAACTGCGTTTACTACAACACGCTTGACAATGCGATTCAGCCGGGCGAGACCTACGGACCGTTTGACGTCTGGATAGACCCTCCCTACTGTTACCCGACGCTCACGATCATCTGGACCCTCACGCTTGACGGCGTGGTGGTCGCCGGTCCGGAGACATCGTACTGGAATTGTGGCCCGACCGATACCGAGCCCGCTACCTGGGGCACGATCAAGGCGCTTTACAGGTAACAGGAGGTTGTGCGGACCGATTGACAAGTGGGGCGCATGTGCGTAGGATCGAGGCATAGGAGGCCTATAGAAATCTGTTGAAGCCTGATGAACGGTGAAAAGCAGAGGAGCCCAGCTCGAGACAGGGCTGGGCTCCCGGTTTAGCTCGGCGGTGTTCCGTCGGCTATTCGCGCCGGGAGGCGGAAGGAGCGCTGGTGTCTGACAGGGAAAGAGTTCTTCTGGTCGGAGTCATACGAAACGGCGAGGGCAGGGCGCTCGAGGAGGAGTCCATAGATGAGCTCGCCTCGCTCACGGCGACGGCCGGGGGCAGCGTAGCCGCCAGAGTCTTTCAGGAGCGCAAGTCGATCGACCCCTCGACGTTCATAGGCAAGGGCAAGGCCGGAGAGATAGCGGCTACATGCGCAGCCGCCGGAATCGACCTCATAGTGTTCGATGACGACCTCAGTCCGGCGCAGGCGACCAACCTCGAGAAGATAACGGGCGTCAGGGTGATCGACCGCAGCCAGCTCATACTGGACATCTTCGCACTCGGCGCTCGCACGAGCGCGGCCAAGGCGCAGGTGGAACTCGCGCAGATGCAGTACACCCTGCCCAGGCTCAAGCGAATGTGGGAACATCTGTCCAGGATCACCGGCGGCATCGGCACGAGGGGCCCGGGAGAGACCCAGCTGGAGGTGGACAGGCGGCGCATACGCCGGCGGATCTTCACGCTCAAGAAGACGCTTGAGAAAATCGAGCGCGACAGGACCACGAGAACGGCCCGGAGAAAGGAATTCGTGAAGATCAGCCTGGTGGGCTACACCAATGCCGGCAAGTCGACGCTCTTCAACTCGCTTACGCGGGCCAGCGTTCCGACGGGCAACAGGCTCTTCGAAACCCTGGATGCCACCACGAGGACGCTGAAGCTCCCCATGGGGGAGACCGTTCTGGTCAGCGATACCGTGGGTTTCATCAGGAAGATTCCCCATCACCTCGTCGCGTCATTCCACGCGACGCTCGAGTGCGTGGTGGAGGCCGACCTCGTTCTCCACGTGGCGGATATGGGCCACGTGAAGTACGAACACCAGATCGAAACGGTGAGAAACGTGATGGAAGAGATCGGGGCGGACGGCAAGCCGGAGCTACTGGTCCTGAACAAGGTCGACGCGGTGGATGATGAACTCGATCTCAAGGCGGCCCTCCGCGCGCACGAAGGAGCGGTTCCCGTGAGCGCCCTTCAGGGCTGGGGCATGGAGGCCCTTAAGGAGAAGATCCTCGATTTCGCCATGGACAGGAAGGCGGAGGTGATGGTGAGTCTGCCTGGAAGCGACGGGAAGCTCCTGTCCTATGTCGAGCGTTACGGCACGGTCATGAGCCGCGCTGTCAGAGACGGTAAGATAGACATCCGGCTGAAGATCGAACGGCGGTACCTCAAACCTCTAGCGGAATACATTGAACCTGTCATCTGATACTCCGGTCCTCATAACGGGTGCGAGCGGCGCGCTCGGCTGGACGCTCGCCGGCAGTCTCTCGCCCCGCTGCAGGGTGATCGGGACCTACTTCTCCCACGGCACCGTCCCTGAAGGGGTAGTGCCGGTCCGCCTTGACCTGGCCGACCCCGATGGCGTCGACGAAGTAATGGACGCCTACAGCCCCCGGGTGGTGGTGCACGCGGCGGCCATGACTGACCCCGATGAGTGCGAACGCGACCCCGCGACGGCACGCGCCGTCAATCTCGAGGGAACCGCGCGCCTCGCCGCGCGCGCCGCGGGACTCAATGCGAAGATGGTCTTCATCTCGACGGATCTGGTTTTCGACGGAGCCCGCGGCAACTACGCCGAGACCGACGAAGCCGCGCCCCTGAGCCTATATGGGCAGACGAAGCTCCGCGCCGAGAGCGCGGTTCTCGAAGCGCACGGGGCGGTCGTCATAAGAAGCTCGCTTATCTACGGCTGGGGAAGCCCTGCAAGCGGCACGTTTTTCTCCGGGCTCTATACCCGGCTCTCGGCGGGCGGGAACATGCGCCTCTTCACCGACCAGATGAGGAACCCTGTGCTGGAACACGATCTGGCGGAGGCCGTGGGGCTCGCGATCGAGCGCGACCTCCGGGGCCTCTACCATGTCGGCGGGCCGCAAGCCTTGAGCCGCTTCGACTTCGGCAGCGCTGCCTGCGAGGTCTTCGGCCTGGACAGGCGGCTCATCGAGCCCATTCTGATGCGCGAGTTTGAGTACTGCGCCCGCCGTCCCCTGGATTCCACGCTCGATATCTCGCGTTTCGCTTCCGCCGCGGGCTTCGCGCCCCTCGGCATAAGAGACGGCCTCGCCCGTCTCAAAACCTTGCTGGCCGATTGACCGGCGGACCCGGCAGGCATAATATCCAGACGTGGGGAAGGCACGCACCGAAGGAGGCCGGCTAAAGTGGACAGGTTCAAAAAGGTAAGAAGACTCTTCCCGGTTACCAGGAAACTCATCTACTTCAATCACGCGGCTGTCTCGCCCATCTCGACGCGGGCCGCGAAGGCCCTGGAACGGCAGGTGAACGAGCAGATGGAGTACGCCGTCGAGAGAGAGGAGTTGTGGGAGGAGCGTGCGGAGACCGGAAGGCGCCTGGCGGCGAAGATGCTGAACGCCAAGCCGTCCGAGATCGCCTTCGTCAAGAACACCACCGAGGGCCTCAACCTCTTCGCCCGCGGCCTCGACTGGAGGAGGGGCGACAGAGTGGTGCTCCCCCGGGTAGAGTTCCCGGCCAACGTCTATCCCTGGCTTTCGCTCGAGTCGAAGGGCGTGAGACTCAAGTTCGTCGACGAGAAGCACGGGCGGATCCCGGTCGAGGACATCGAGAAGGCGATAGACGGCCGGACGAGAGTCGTGGCCGTGAGTTTCGTCGAGTTCTCGAGCGGTTTCAGGAACGATCTCGAGCGGATCGGCGGAATATGCAGGAAGCGCGGCGTCCATCTTGTCGTCGACGGCATACAGGGGGTGGGCGCGCTCACGCTTGACGTCAAGAAGTGCAACCTGAGCGCCCTGTCCGCGGGCGGCCACAAATGGCTGCTATCTCCGCAGGGCACCGGCCTGTTCTACTGCCCCGGCAGGATAATGAAGAAACTCGAGCATCCGGCCCCGGGCTGGATGTCGGTGGCGGGATGGACGGACTACTACAACTTCAAATACGACCTGTTCAAAGACAGCCGGCGGTACGAGTCTGCACAGCGCAATCTCCTGGGCCTGTGCGGCCTCACGGAGGCGCTTAAGCTCGTAGACGAGCTCGGCATACACAACGTCGAGAAGCGCATCCTGGACATCACCGACTATCTCTGCGAAAGACTCGAAGAAAACGGCTTCGAGATCTTCTCATCGCGCCGCGACGGAGAGAAGTCAGGCATCGTGTCTTTCTTCGCTAAGGGCAGGAACCCCGAGAAGTTGAGGGAGTCGCTTCGCCGCAGGGGAATCATCATCTCCGCGCGCGACGGGAGGCTCAGGGCGTCACCGCATTACTACAACTCTTACGGGGAAGTCGACCGCTTTGTGAAGGCTCTGTCAGCGTAAGGGCGCGGGCGGCTACTGGATGTAGCCGAGTGAGCGGAGCTCCTTCTTGATGTCCCTGTCGAGATTCACGGGCCGCCTGCTCACGTTGTCCTGCCCGGCATGCCAGACGAGGAAACAGGGCTTGCCCGGATGTGATCCCGGCTTCCCGCGGGCCTTCTCCCCGGCCCGCCCGCCCTTCCTCTCGAATGGCATTTCGTCGGGATGCGACATGACCTCACCTATGTAAGTCATGCCGGTTGCGGGCTTGCCGTCCATGCTGAGATCGAACTCCACCACCGCCCTGGGCGGTTCGACCTTGAAGGCCAGTATGAAATTGTCGTCGAGGGACAGCCCGACGAGTCTCAGGCTGGACCCGGTCTCACGCGAGAGGCCGATCTGGCTGTCTTCAAGGAAACGCCCGGCCGAGCCGAACACGCTGTAAAGAGTTATCTCGGCCTGGCCCCGGGCGGCCCCGGCCGTGACGGTCATCTCGAGCATGTGCCCGGCGCCGCCGGGTTCGACCTGTATGTACCATGTATCCGACGCGCGGAACAGGGTCCCATGGAGCTGCTCGGAGAGGACGCTGTATTCCAGCGGCAAGGCTGACCCCGCATCCGGCGTGATGAGGTTCTCCAGCTCGGCGGGATCGCTGTCGAGGTCGAAGAACATATCCGATCCCGATTCAATATGCTTTATCAGCTTGTAGGGAAAGGCGGTTATCCCTTTCTGCTCGGGGCCGTAGAGCAGCGCCTCGGAGAAGGCCTGGTCCGTAAGAAGCGCACCGGGCCGCGCCGGGCCCGCCAGGGCCTCGCCGCGGAACAGCGGGCTCAGGTCCCTGCCCTCCATGTCCGCGTCCGCGTCTATGCCGAGGAGGGAAAGCAGGGTCGGCATTATGTCCACGATTCTCACCATGCCCGGCACCCTTGCGCCGGCCGGTATGAGTCCGGGGAGCCGGAACACGAGAGGCACTCGCAGCAGCTCCTCGTATAATGTATGACCGTGGGCGAAGCCGCCGTGGTCGAAGAACTCCTCGCCATGGTCGCTCATGAAAACGACCACGGTGTTCTCACCCAGCCCGCGCGCATCCAGCCCGTCGAGGAGATCTCCGATGGCCTTATCTGCGAATGCGATCTCCCCGTCATACAGCGCCACGATATGTTCACGGTCACAGGCGCTGAAAGAGTTCATCCGCTTGAAGCCGTTCGCGCGGTCGACGGGCAGAAACTCGGGATCGAAGACATTGCCCAGCGCGCCGGCGTAGTCCGGGTCGAAGACCGTATCGTACGGGGCCGGCGGTGAGTAAGGCAGATGAGGGTCATAGTAGTGAACAAAGACGAAAAACGGGCTCTTCCCCTGGGCGTCGATCCACGCGAGGGCATCGCGTGTCGTGCCGTCCGCGGCCCTGCCCGCCGAGATGGGGACGACGTCATAGTGGCCGAATCCGCGGTCGATTCCGAAGACTGCATTGAGCGCCGCCGTGTTGACGATGGCCCCGGTCGAATAGCCCCGGCCCGTGAGAATCGTGCCCAGCGTCGGGAACTGGCGCCCCATGGCGCTCTCGATAAAACCCGCGCCGTGCTGCGTGGGATAGAGCGACGTAAAAGCGGACGCGAAAGACGGCAGTGTCCACGGCGAGTGGCTTACCGCGTATTCGAACAGGGTTCCCCCGGAGGCGAGGCCGTCTATGGCAGGGCTGGTGTCCCTCACGTAGCCGTAGCAGCCGAGATGGTCCGGCCTCACCGTATCGAGGCCGATGAAAACCACGTTGAGCGGACGGGGCTCCCGCCCGCAGAAGATGGACAGCGCCGCTGCCAGCAGCATCGTCAGCATGACTTTTTTCATAAGCGCGCGCACCCCGGGCTACTGGAGGTAGCCCACAGAGCGAAGTTCATTCGCTATGCTCTCGTCCAGCTCGAACACCGTCGGCTCGCCCAGGCTCTTCCCCGACCTCCAAATAAGTGAATACGGGCCAGCGGGCCTTGTCCCGGGCGGTTCGGGCGCTATGCTCTCGCCTTTCAGTCTGTCAATGGTGAACGGGATGGCATCCGGATGGTCAAGGGCCGCGCCCAGGTAAACCCTCTTCGCCTCCGGCTGCCCGTCGATCCGCACATCAACCGCGAGAGGTGTTCTTTCGGGTTCCACCTTGAACGCGACAGTCACCTTGCTGCTGAGTTTCAGGTCTCTCAGGCTTATCCCGCCTGAGGAGAATCCCGACCCGCCGAGCGAAGCGATGTCCAGCATGCGGCCGTCCGAGTCGAACACATGCGCGATGTAAATGCTGCCGGTACGCTGGCCGGCGCGCGAGCTGACTTCGATGTCGAAAACGTGCTCCTCGCCGCCGCCGGAGAGCTCGATGTACCAGGTCTCCGAAATCCCGAACATGGTCTTGGCGAGGAGTTCTCGTACCGGCTTGAGGGCATCCGGAGCGGCGTCCGCGAGGTTGGCCGTCTCGCCGGCGTCGCTGCTGAGGTCAAACAGCATGCAGTCGCCCGTCACTATGTCGTACACGTACTTCCAGGGGTAGGCGACGACGCACTTCTTCTCGGTTCCGTAGAGCATCGACTCGGAGAAGCCTATTCCGGGAGGGAGCAGTCCGGCCCCGGCCCTCTCCACCGTCCCCTCTCCCGTAATCAGGGGCTTCAGGCTGGCGCCCTCCAGGTGGGTGGCCGTTTCTATGCCGAGAAAGTCGAGTATGGTCGGCGTGATGTCGATGAGGCGCACATGCTCCATTACCCGGGCGTTCTCGGGAACCCGGCCCGGCAGTGACATTATCAGCGGCACCCTGATCAGCTCGTCATAAAGCGTGTGGCCGTGCTCGAAGCCACCATGCTCGAAGAACTCCTCTCCGTGATCGCTCAGGAAAACGACCAGCGTGTTCCCGGTCAGGCCCCGTTCTGTCAGGCCGCTGAGCAGTTGGCCCACGGCTCTGTCGGTGAAGGCGATCTCGCCGTCATAAAGCGCCCGTATGTAATTCCAGTCCTCCGGGGGTACGGACTTCATGGTCTCGAAATTGGTGGCCCTGGCCCTGGGGAACAGGTTGATGTCGAAAGGAGCGGTGAGGTCGCCGGCGTAGGCCGGGTCGAAGAGCGTATCGTACGGGGCCGGTGGCCTATAGGGAAGATGGGGGTCGAAATAGTGAATGAACATGAAGAAAGGCTCGCCCATGTGCCCGTCTATCCAGGCCAGCGCGTCCGCAGTCGTTCCGTCGGCGAGGCGGTCGGCGAACGGGGGCTTGTAGTCGTAGAATTCAAAACCCCGGTCAAGCTTGAATTCGGGTCTTAAGAAGGGGGCGTTTATGATGGCGGCGGTCGAGTATCCCCTCTTGAGAAGCATCATGGCGAGCGTCGGATGGTCGGTGCGAAGCTGGCTGTTGAGGGCCGAAGCGCCGTGCTGCGTGGGATAGAGCGAGGTGAATATGGTTGCGAAAGACGGCAGCGTCCAGGGGGAATGACTGGTCACGTTCTCAAACAATATGCCGCGGGTCGCTAATATGTCGATCTCCGGGCTGGTTTCACGGTCATAGCCGTAGCAACCCAGATGGTCGGGGCGAAGCGTGTCGACGCCGATGACGACAACGTTGAGCGGCCGGTCCCGGCGCCCGCAGCCGGCGCATACACAAAGCAGCAGAGCCGCGGCGATAGTCAAAGTGGCGCGCAATCCTGGTCTCATCCCGCTCATACACCCAGTATATCGGCCCGGCTGCGACTCCGCCATATGATTCTGGAAATGGGGTCAGGTCTTGAAATGCACAATTGGACCTCGGCAGTCCCCCAGTGGCTTCTTTAAGATGACGAAGCCTTGGGGGACTGCCTGCGGTCCACAGCCAAGGTCCTATTGTGCATTTCAAGACCTGACCCCTTCGGGGGGGGCTTGACCAGGTGGTGGCGGTCCCCATACACTCGATGCGGCCTCAAGAAAGGAGGTGGTTGGAGAGAGGGCCGTTGGATGACCGGCAGAACGAGCCATTGTCCGGCAAAGCAAGTGACGGGAGGTTGTGGAGGATGATGAAGGCTTTGCATTTATGTTCTATTTGCCTCGTATTGATCACCGCGCTGGCAGTAAACACATCTGTTGCGGACCCCGTGCTGAACGAGTTCATGCCCGGGCCCGCCAGCGACTGGGACGGCGACTGCGATTCCGATGCCAGGGATGACGAGTGGGTCGAGATCACCAATCCGGGCTCCGAACCCATCGAACTCGAGGGCTACTATCTGCTGAGCGGAGCCGATCGGGATCCCGTATACGGTTTCACAGGCACCCTGGCACCGGGCGGGTTCGCGTGCATCTACGGCAGCGACGCGCTTATCTGGGAGGGCGAAAACGGCGCCGGCGCCATCGGCCTGAGCCTGAATAACAGCGGGGACATGCTGTGGCTCGTAAGCGCCGGTCCGGGGGACACCACGGTGGTCGACTCTATCGAATACCTTTCGTCCCAGGTGGGGGCAGATGTGTCGATAGGCCGGCTGCCCGACGGCGGCGGGCCGTGGGTCCTCTTCGACCACTTCACGGACAAAGGCGGCACCGGATCCGACCCCACGCCATGTGCCTCAAATGCGTCGGCCCCGCCGCCTCACATCTTCGAGGTTCTGCGGGACCCGCCCTACCCTTCGAGCGAGGACAGTGTCCTGATCGCCGTTGCCGCCGGGGACGCGGACGACGTCACGGGAACGCTCCTCGCCTTCGACATTAACCTGGAGGACGGGGAGGAGCTCCCAATGGCCCTTCTCTCGGGCGGTGCCGACATGGGCACCTGGGGCTTCACCATACTTCCCTGCGACGTCGGCGACACGGTCCATTACAGGGTCTCGATTGAAGACGCGACCGGCGCCATCACGAGATCACCCTGGATGGGCTATCGCGTCAGGCAGTGCTCGCTGCTCGTCAGGTTGAATGAGATGCTCGCGGACCCTCCAGCCGATATCGAAGGCGACGCCAACCGTGACGGGGAGCGCGACGCCTCGGACGACGAGTTCATAGAACTTCTCAATTGCGGGTCGGCTTCGGTGGACATCTCGGGCTGGGTCCTGAGGGACGGCTCGGGCGCGCGCCACGTCTTCGACGACGGCACCGTCGTGAGCCCCGGGGAGTTCGTGACGGTCTTCGGTGGCGGGAGCCCGACGGGTTTCTCGGGCAAAGTCTATACGGCCTCGACCGGCAGCCTCGGCCTCGCCAACACGGGTGACGATATCAGCCTGCTGGATGCGGGGGGCGGGCTCGTGGACTTTCACGCGTATTCAACGGAGGGCGGAAGGGATGAGTCCATGGTGCGCTATCCGGACTGCGGCGACTACTGGACGCTGCCTTCGGAATACGATTATGGCCTGCCTTTCAGTCCCCACGAGCCGAACGACCCGCAGAGCAGCGTGAACAGTTCGACATGGGGCGGCATCAAGGCGCTCTACCGCTAAAACCACAGAATAAACGCATCGGACATCAGGCCAGTCTGCCGGTTGCCTGACTCGGGCCCGTGCCGGACACGGGGAAGAAATGAGCGGCGGGTCGCAGGGCCCGTCGCTCTTCTCCAACACTGGAATTAGGTGTTGTGCCACCCCGATTTCGGCTCTTATCATGAATAGGGAGACCGAATCTGGAGGTGAAGGAATGGACGCTTTAGAAGCTCTCAAGGGAAGGCGCAGCGTGCGCGTGTATGAGGAAAAACCCGTGCCCCGGGAGCTCGTCGAGGAGATCATCGACGCCGCGAGGCTGGCTCCTACAGCCAACAACATCCAGCCCTGGGAATTCATTGTCGTCACCGATCGCGATGCGCGCAAGAAGATCGCGGACCTAACGGACTGGGGCAAGTTCATAGCGCAATCGGGCGTATGCGTGGCCGTGTATTCCAAGGCCGTGAAGCACTACCTGGAGGACGCGTCGGCGGCGATCGAGAACATCCTCGTTGCGGCTTACGCGCTCGGCCTGGGTACCTGCTGGGTGGCGGGTTACGGCAAGGACTACGGAGAGCCCATAAGAGAAATGCTCGAGGTTCCGGAGGGCCGCAAGCTGGTCGGCCTGATTTCGCTGGGATATGCGGCCGAGCACCCCGGGGCGAAAGAGAAACGTGAGCTCTCGGATGTTCTCCACTGGGAGAAATACTGAGGGCAAACAAGGAGGCCTGAGATGGCTGTCGCCCAGATTACCGTGATACCCGTGGGAACAGGCGCCGGCATCAGCAAGTATGTAGCCGGCGCGGTCAGGATCATCGCCGAGAGCGGCCTCAAGTACGAACTCTCAGCGATGACGACCATCGTCGAAGGCGACGTCGACAGCATACTCACTCTCATGAAGAAGGTACACGAGTCCTGCTTCGATGAGGGGGCTGTTCGCGTTCTGACGTCGCTTTCTGTTGATGAAAGGCGCGACAAGGAACTGACAATCGAGGGCAAGAAGGCTGCCGTAAGGGAAAAACTCCAGGTCTGAGTCCGTGTCCCGGCAGACGCGAGGGGCAATGGAGGACGAGCGAGGCCTGACTGCTCAGCGCGTACCTGGAGTGAATCTCCTGGACCTGATCAATTTATCGCCCTCAAAGGTCATCACAATGCCCTGTTCCTGGTAGGTCCACATCTCTGTGATTCGACCCAGCTTGTCTTCTCGGTATCTGCTGGAGGGCATTCCCCACGTAGCGAAGATCCTGGCTTTGTCACCCTTGAGCATGCTCGCCCAGCGGGTGCTTCTCCATACTTTCCTGCCGTGCTTACCTTTGGCCAGTCTCATGCCGGCGGCCGTTTCCTCGTCGACATCCCCAGGTACATATTGGCTCTGGTCCGAGGCGGACGCCGGGGTGTCCTGAGCGAGCGCGGATACAGGCAGGAACGCCATTATAAAGAGAACAGCCATCCCTGCCGCTAAGGCTCTGATCACGTACAATCACCTCCTCCCCATACTGATGATACCACATTCGACTGGCCACTTTCAACCGGTGAACTCCTGGTTTCAAGGCATAATGCAATGTGCGAATTGCATAATGCATAGATGTAACTTGTTGAATCATCTGCCTTTAGTTGCGAAGTTGCAGCATGCCATGCCTAAAAGCTGCCGGGATTTGATGATTCTCCGTATGGACCCATCCTCAAGCGGCATCATTTGCCGATCGCATATGAATCTTGCTGATATTTGCCGTCTCTGGACCAGGCCTGCCTTCCCTACTCCACTACGTTAGACCGTTTACGGGCATGGTACCTGCAGGGTAGAAGGCCGAGATAATGGCATTCTATAAGCTTTTTAACGAGAGGTGGTTGTTATGACGACCCAGGCCCGGAAACTGAACCTGAAGTGCCAGCGTGGATTCTCAATGGTTGAGCTCCTCGTAGTGGCCGCTATTTTTACCCTGGTGCTTGCGTTCTCATTGCCTGCTTTCAACAAGAGCACCAAAACCGCCAAGCTCATGAACGCTACGCGGGAAGTCTCCTCCACAATGAAGCTGGCCAGATCCAGGGCCGTTGCCTCATCGAATCCCGTGATCGTGGAGTTCGACGAGGACGCCGGCACGTTCCAGGCGTTTGAGGACGCCGATGGCGACGCGACCCACGATGCCGGCGAGATCATGATAGGTCCCTATGACCTGCCGGGAAACGTGTCGTTTACGGACATCGGCTTTGCGGATAGCAAGGTCACTTTCACGGGAAGCGGCGCGGCCAGCGAGTCGCAGTCGCTGGTGCTGCTGGCATGCAGCGGACATGCCCTGCGGGTTGAAGTCAGCGCCCCTACCGGTCTTGTCTACATCTCCGAAGTTTTCCAGTATGGAGAAGGCAGCACCGCCGAAAGGTAAATGAAAGTTGAATAATGTCTCTACGTCCCAATGGAGGCGATCAGGTATGAAGGCGATCGTGAATCAAGAAGGAGTAACTCTCATCGAGTTGCTGATTGTGTGCGTCATAATCAGTTTCGCGTTTCTCGGCCTCGCGAACCTCTTCCCCGTGAGCATGGCCAGCCTCAACGAGAGCCGCATGCACACCACGGCGGCGGATTTTGCGCAGGACAAAATGGAGGACCTCCTCGAGCTGGACGGTTCCCACGCCGACCTGACCGCGGGCACTCATAACGATCCCGACAATCCCATCAGGAGTAGTTTCAATAGAAGCTGGACGGTGACAGACAACACGCCGGCCACTGGTTTGAAACAAGTGGAAGTGACCGTGACCTATCCACACGGCACAGAAATCAGGTCCGTAACCCTGGCGAGTTTCAGGCGATACTAGAAGAAGGGGATGATTCAAGGTGTGTGGAAATAACCGAGAAAAGGGTTTCACCGTAATTGAGACACTTGTTGTCATCGTAATGCTGACCCTGCTGGCGGTCCCGCTCGTCCAGATACTGATGGGCGGAAGTCGCGCATCGAGGATCGCAGACTTCGACTCCGACACGCAGCAGAACGCCCGCGTGGCCGTGGATTTCCCGGTCAGAGACATACGGTCCCTGGGCTATGAGGTCGATTATGGCGACGGGCAGCGGGGGATCGTGTACGCCGCGCCCTATGACATCGTCTTCAACGCCAACATAGAGCCGGCGGCGGATGACGGCAGCACCCCGGGTTACCCCGCGGCCATGGACGCGGGCGTCGGCCCCACCACCGTCCCCGCAAGCGGGACGGTTCTCTATGCGCCGGCCCAGACCTACGATACGGGGGCCGAGACGATCAGGTTCACTCTGGATTCGACCAACGACGGCCATGTGGACGCATCCGATATGTACGACGATGAAATGGAAGGCACCGCCAACCCGTATGACTACCTGCTCGTCAAGCAGGTCTATGGCTACGACGGCTCCACAAACGGAGGCTCCAGCCAGCCTATCGCGCTGGTGCGCGGACCCGAGGCATACCCCAGCGGGGACTACCCGCCTCCCCTGTTCACGTACTGGTACGACCATGACGACGACAGGTCGACGGCCGACGCCCTGTGGGGGGATTCCAACAACGACCGCAAACTGGACCAATCGGAGATTGCCATGCTTACGCCGGTCGACAATGCCAACCTCGCGAGGATCACCAAGGTCGGCGTGACCGCCATCGGCACGGCGAGGTCACAGGACATCCGCTACGAGGCCAATGACGGATACCGCGAGACCATCATGTCCTCGGAGGTCGACGTGAGAAACGAGCCCTCCCGGGTGTCAATCATCACCGGCGTTGTATTCAACGACCTCAACGGTGACGGCGCGCAGGGCGGGGGCGAAGGCGGCGTGTCCGGGGCGGTTCTGATGCTCAACAACGGGATGAAGAGAACGTCGGGGGCAGACGGGCGTTACGGCTTCCGCGTCGACCCCGGAACCTACACGGTAACGGAAACGGACCCGACGGGATTCACGTCGACCACGCCTGGCGCCGTTGTCGTAAACGCCATTAAGGGCCTCACGGTGACCGCCGACTTCGGCGACCGCGCCATAAGCGGCTACGGCACAATAATCGGCGAGGTGGTGCTCTGGGAGGACAATGCTCCGCCGGAGCCCACGGAGTACGGTGTTCCCGACGTGGAGATATACCTCAATTCGGGGGAACGCGACACGACCTCCAGTACCGGAGCTTTCGCCATACTAGTCCCGGTCAATACCTACTCCATCACCATGAGGGTGCCCGAAGGGTTTACGGCGATGGGCCCGAGCACCATCGACCGCACGCTCGAATACGAGGGCGATACGGTGATGGTGGAGTTCGGTCTTCTGCCGGCCGAAGAGACGGGGACTATAGCCGGCACGGTCTACTTCGATGAAAACGAAAACGCCATGTTCGACGGCGGCGAGGACGGAATCGCAAGCGTCCTGATCAGCCTCAACACGGGAGATACCACGCTTACGGATGCCGAAGGATATTACTCCTTCACGGTGGCGCCCGGGATATACGGCGTGACCGAGGACGACCTCGGCGGATATGTCTCCACGACGTTGAATAACATAACCAACGTCAGCGTCGGCCACGATTCGACTGTGATAATCAACTTCGGCGACATGCTGGAATCGGAGCTGAGCTTCACCGTGATCACGCTGGGCGAGACCCAGCGGGCCCTTTCGATCACGTCGGCGGACCTCAACGAGGACAACAAGAACGACCCCGAGATCATTCTCGGAACCAAGTACGCGACGGGCGTGAGTAACCTCAACGTGTGGTTCAACAAGTGGAAGAACGCGAGCACTCCCAACTCGGGCATCTTCGACCAGAGCCCGAGTTACAGCCGTTCCCCCGCGGAGGACATCTATTCAGTTGCCGACGGGGACCTCAACAACGACGGCACGCAGGACGTCATCTCGGGCCTGACCGCGGCGTCCGGCAAATCGCTTGTCTGGATCACGCAGGGCGGCGGGAGCAAGGGTGAGCTTCCGAACTTCCCGAACTCCTTCTTCGTCTCGAGCGGCCCCGGCGATGTCCTTGCGTCGCACCTTGCCTTCATGAACTCCGATGGCGTCCTCGATGTCGCTATAGGCACCAGGTTGATGGGCGGAAGCGGCAAGGTCGAAGTGTGGTTTGGTGACGGCTCGGGCAATTTCTCCCACTCCAGCGACGACATCTACGCCATGGCCGGAGCGCACATGGTGGGTGAGGTCCGGGCAGTGGACCTCGCTCCGATAGTCGGAAGCCCCGCCCCGGACCTTGTGGCCGGAACTTCGCTGGGATACGGATGGGGCGCCATCGAGATCTTCCGCGACAGCGGGGCCCCCAACGGGAAGTTCGTTTACTACTCCACGATTGAGACGTTCGGCGAGGTGAATGACCTCGTGCTAGCCGACATGTATGAAGACTCCGAGGGAGACATCGATATCATAGTGGGCACGACCACCGGCGCGGGCACGGGCATGGTAGAGGTATGGCACAACAACGGCGACGGGACGTTCGGTGAGCTCAACTACCTCGGCCACTATGAGCCGTCCGATACGGTTTACGTGAATGGCGACGTACTCTGCGTCGGCGTCGATTACTTCGACAGGGACATCTACCCGGACGTGGCGGTCGGCATGAGGTCGATTTCCGATTTCTCCGGCACGCTCAAGGTCTTCCAGTGTTACGGGTACATGCCGTCATCGGGTAGCGAATGGACAAGTCCCAACGTCGGCGAAGTGATAACGCTGACGCTTGACGATTTCAACAAAGACTGGAAGCAGGATATAGCCGTTGGCACGAGGACTTCGCTAAGCCAGGGCAAGGTGGTCGTATTCTTCAATGACTGAGGTGGATTGACATGTTCAGCATGAACGAAAACGGAGCAGCGCTAGTATTCGCCATTCTCATTGTCGTCGCTCTATTCGTACTGGGTTCGGGGATGGCGATCCTCACGAGAACGGACATCGACATCTCGCGAAACCAGAGACAGGACGTCCAGGCGCTTTACGTAGCAGAGGCCGGTGTGGAGGAGGCGCTTTACAGGCTCTCGCTCCCCTGGCCCACGACTATGAACGTGAACGGTTCGTCGATCAACGCGGCGATCGCGGATACGTCCAGGCCGATCGACCCGAACTGGAAGGTGAGAGTGTTTCTGGCGACGCCGGGTTCAGAACCGACCCCCGGGGGTACCGAAATCCACACCGTGACGATTCAGCCGCAGGCGGACTGGCTGGAGTACAGCTCGCCCACCGACACGGACATGGCGCTAACGGTGGAGCACAAATGGAAGGACCTCGACGATGACGGCGTGAGAGACGCCGGCGAGATCGTTCTATACGACGCCTCAAGATTCCCGCCGGAGAACTTCACTTCGGGTACGCCGGTCGAGGTCATCACCCTGGCCGGAACGCGCGGCAATGCGGAGCGGAACATTCTCGTCGAGGCCGTCAGGTATCCGCTCAACGTCAACGCGCGGGCGGCCCTCTTCTGCGACAGGGGCGTCGACGCGAGGGGGAACGTGGAGGTCTGCGGTCACGACCACTCTATCCTGACGCCGTATAACACGACAATCCCGGCGTGTATGGCATGGGAATACTGTTCCGGAAGAACCAACTGTCTCAGTACGGGATGCGTGCCGGGCATCATGACCACCGGAGACGATATCGACAGACACGGCTCAACCGACGTCCAGGGAGCCCCTACGCCGATGGACACCTCGAGCTCCAACCAGTTTCTGACCCTCGCCGAGACCTTGGGTCTCACGCAGCCCGAGGTCGACGAGATCCTGGCCAATGCCGACTATCACAGTTCGTATGACGCTGATCCGCTGGACGGCATAACCTACTTCATAGGCGACGCCGTGGCTGGTCAGAAATTCAACAACTGTGTCGGGTCCGGGCTGCTCTACGTTACCGGGGACCTTGATGTCGCCGGCAACCTCAGCTGGAAGGGCCTCATCTACGTCGAGGGCGACTTCAAAATCACGGGGACTCCATGGGTACTGGGAGCCATCGTAGTCAAGGGTGTGAGCGATTACGCATTCACCGGAGGCGACCCGGCCATCCTCTTCAGCAGCGAGGCGATAGACTACTTCATAAGGCAGCACCTCAAGTACGTAGAAATAGGCTGGAAGGAACTCGCCCAGCAGTAGCAGGCGCGGCGGGGCGCCGGCAGGCGTCCCGCTCACGATGCCCGCCACAAACCCGCTTGACTCTCATCCCCTTTGGTGAGAACATCTGCCCGAAAGTCTGGAAGGTGAACGTTTTGGCAAGGCGCATCCCCGACGAACTCAAGGTATGTATTCTCACCGTTTTCGGTGCGGTCTCCACGCTGGTTATCGCCGTTCTGCTCGGCCGCTCCGCTTCGTTCCGCGCGCTGGCTCTCGCCGGGGAGCGCGACTTCGCGCTCTTCGTAACCTACGGGCTGGCGTTTTCCCTTCTGGTGGCCGCTTCGAGGTACTTGAAGGCCAAGGATGCGGCAATCCTCATTCTGGTGGCGAGCGTGATCTGGGGCGTGGTCGTCGAGCGCCCGGGGCCCTATGGCATGGTGCGCTTTCTGCTCTTCGCTTCGGGCGCCGCCATCGGCTTCGACCGGGCCGTGAAACTCGGCCGCGGCGCATCGGGCGGCAGGAGGTTCGCGCTCAGAGTCATCCTGCCGATATTCTACTGCGGCACAGCCGGGGTCGTGTATCACCTCGTCGCGGGCGATCTCAGCTGCAGCCTGGCGGAGATTTCGAGGGCCGGCGCGGTCGGCCTCATCTGGGGCGTCTGCCTGGGGTTTGCCGTCGGGCTGGGTCTCTCCATCGGGAGAGAGGTGATAAACTGGGTGGAAGAAAGACCATAGTCGTAGGCACCTCCGGGTACTCCTTCGAGGATTGGGTCGGCAACTTCTATCCCGAAGGCATCAAGAAAGGCGACATGCTCCGGGAGTACTGTAAGCACTTCCCGTGCGTCGAGGTCAACGCGACATACTATCGTATTCCGGGCACTGCCACCTTCAAGGGGATGGAGGCCAAGACCCCGCCCGGCTTCGAGTTCATCATCAAGGCCAACCGGGAGATGACGCACGGGATGTCCACAGACCCGGCCCTCTATAAGACCTTCATGGAGGTGCTCGAGCCCATCAGGGACGCCGGCAAGTTCTCGGGGGTCATCGCTCAGTTCCCGTGGGGGTTCAAGTATACGCCTGAAAACCGTCGGCACCTCAAGTACCTCGGGGACCGGTTTCGGGATTGTCCGCTCTTCGTGGAGTTCAGGAACAGCGAGTGGATAAGGGATAGCGTCTTCGAGGGGCTCGAGGCCGGCGGCATCGGCTACTGCTCGGTGGATGAGCCTCAACTGAAGGGTCTCGTTCCGCCGATTGCCCGGGCCACCGCCGGTATGGGATACGTCAGGCTCCACGGCCGGAACGCGAAGACCTGGTGGGCGCGGGGGCGGGGCGCCGGTGACAGGTACGATTACCTTTACAGCGAGGACGAGCTCAGGGAGTGGGTCGCCAGGATCCAGGCCATGTCGGCAAAAGCGAGTAGGACCTTCGTCTTCTTTAACAACTGCCATGCCGGCCAGGCGGCGCGGAACGCCCGGCTCATGCAGGAGCTTCTCGGCCTGGCTCCATAGCGCTGGAATGCGAGTGACCGGGGCCCGTCACAGCAGACGCGGGATTTGCATCCCGGTGTGCCTTGAGCCTTACAGTTAAGGTTACCGCTGTGACGTCCGCCCCGGCCGCGTTGCTCTCGACGCAGACGGGACATCCGGCCGGAACCGGCGCCTGCTACCTGAGACTATACACAGAGATCCGGATTACTGACAGATGCTATGTTGCGGTGCTGCGGGGACACGCGCGAGGGAAAAGACAATGGCCGGGGGCAAAGCCCCCGGCCTTAACCTGTCTTTATTTCATCCGCGCACTACGGGCAAGCGTGCAGGTAGTGTGCGGCGAAGAATGCGAAATCGGGTCCTCCGACCAGGCCGCTGCAGTCATAGTCCATGCATGCGTTCGCCGTTAGGTAAGCCGAAGCGAACATTGCGAAGTCAGGACCATTGACAGCACAGTCCCCGTTTATGTCGGGACTCGCGACGAAAATCTGGGCGCAGGGATTGAAGACCACGCCCTCAGAGGTCGCGCCGAACTGGACGTTGCCGCAGCCGCCAAAGTCCGCAAAGTCGAAGAATGCCTGGCCGTTGATATCGGTCACGTCCGTCTGAAGTGACTCGCCGGGGCACCAACAGAAGACACCGCTGACCTCTATCGCATAACAGTCAACGGTCTTGCCCTCCAGGGGATCTCCATAGACGTTCCTGACAGTGACGGTCACGTGGATGTTGTCAACGTCGCCGGCCGGGCAGACAATGGCCGAAGTCGGCACGCATGACGACGGGCCCTGTACTTCACATTCCACCGTGGAAGTACTTGCTGACGGCACGCTGGCCGAAGCATACATAGCAAACGATAAGACGATTGCTATTGTTCCAACCAAAATCTTCATCTCCCTAAACCTCCTGCTTACGCGGTCCAAAGTTGTAAGGACGACCCTACGGCACCTCCTTCCTTGAGACGGCGAATTTCCATCGATTGCTTTTTCTTACTTCACCATATAGCATACCATACCGGCGCCTGTATTGTCAAGGAACTCATATGATATAACGTAATCCGGGGCCCTTGACTTGAGCGATATCCTGCCAGGTCGACCGTAACCCGGGTTGACCCCGGAAAAACCGTGTGCTAGGATGGTTGACATGTTCGAGAAAGTGGTTGCAGCCGTATCAGAAGAGGCGTCCGGCGAGAGGGCTTTCGAAAACGTATCTTCCATAGCCCGCTTCCATCGCATCCAGGCGAGCCCCGGTTTTCGCCGCGCTGCGGGATACTGCGTCGACGTCATGCTCGAGTCCTCGGAGAACGCCAGGATCATACACTACCCGGCAGAGGACGGAGTCAGGTTCTGGCATTTCCCATCGTTTGAGGAATGGGAAGGAAGGCGGGCCATACTGAAGATCATGGCCCCGGACCACCTCGCCGGCAAGCTGGCCGATTTCGAGGCCTGTCCCATATCGCTCATCCAGCGGAGTGCGGCGACCCCGCGCGGCGGCCTCGTGGCCGATATCGTCTACGCGGGAAAAGGCGAGAGCGCGGGTGACTACAGGGGAGCCCGGGGCAAGATAGCTATAGTCGATTCCTATGCGCCGCATGCCGTGTACGACGCCGCGGTCAGGGCCGGGGTCCGCGGTATAATCATCTACCGGCAGAAGCCGGTGGAGCCGGTAAGGAGAGGCAACGGGCTCCAGGGTATAAGGCCTTACTGCTCCTTCTGGTGGGATGAGAGCGAGCTCTTCGGCTTCGTGCTCACCCCCGAAGACGGCGAGCGCCTGGTGTCTCACCTGCGGTCGCCCGGCGCAGGGAAGCGGCCCGTCAGGGCATGGGCTCTCGTCGACGGCGAGCGATATCCCGGAACCATGGAAGTAGTCACGTCGCTTATCCCCGGCCGGGAGGAAAAAGAAGTCCTGCTTATAGCGCATCTCTGTCACCCATTGCCGTCGGCGGGCGACAACGCCTCGGGGGTGGCCGCAGTCCTCGAGGTTCACAGGGTCCTAGGCGAGCTCATACGGCTCGGCATGCTTCAGCAGCCGAGATACGGCATAAGGTTCCTTCTGGTCCCCGAGACGAGCGGGACATTCGCATACCTGGCCCGCGACAGCAGGCTGGCCGGGAATCTCCTCATGGGACTCAATCTCGATATGGTCGGCCAGAAGCAGGACGTAACCGGCTCCACGCTCTGCATCGAGAAGCCCCCCATGGCTTCGGCTTCTTTCGCTCCGTATCTGCTCTCGGAGCTCGCCGGGGCCGAGTTCGGCATGGCCTCGAATCCCGGCAACACGGCGGCATTGCCGCTCATAAGGTGGACCGACATGCCCTTCTCCGGGGGCAGCGACCACGCGGTGCTGTCGGACCCAATGGTGGGCGTGCCCACCCCGATGTTCATACAGTGGCCGGACAAGTACTACCATACGAGCGGGGACAGGCCTGAGAACATCTCCCCGGAGCTCCTGGGCAGGATAGTGAGTCTCGCGGGGAGCTACATCTACGTGTGCGCGCTGGGTGATAAAACGGACCTTACCGAAATAGCCTCGCTGACCGGAAGGGGACTCCGCAAGGACTTCATCGACGCGCTCGCGGCTCTTCCGGGTTCCGCTGCGGCCGAGTGGATCACCCCGCGCTACAAGGCGCGCGTGCTGGGGGCAGCCGGGAGGCGGGCCCTGAGGGCCATCGGCAGGCTCGCTCCGGAGTCGAAGAGCCTCCTAAGGGTCATCTCGGTGGAGGAGGCGGCGGTAAAGGACTGTCTCAGTCGGGAGGCCGGCCTGGTAGCCCGGGGCGCCGGTGTGGTAGCGGCCGGGAACCGGCCCGGGCGCGACAAGCTGATGAGAGAGCTGGGCAAGGTGGTAGTGAAAAGGCTATCCCCCGGCCCCGTCGACCCGAGGGGGCTGATGAGGCAGCTTACGCCTGCCAGGCGCGCCCGCTTCCTCAAGCGGATCATGACTCAGAAAGGCGCCCTGATGATGGGAACGGTCGGTCTTTACTGGGCGAACGGCAGGCGCAGCATGGCCGAGATCACCCGCCTCGTGGCGGCCGAGCTGGGGGACACAGACCCCGCTTTCCTGAAGTTCTACTTCGGTATTCTCAAAGATGCCGGCCTGGTAGAATACAAGTCGGGGTAGGCGCGGCGGTCTATGCCTTCATGGGCTCGAAGCTCTCCTTGGGAGCGCCGCAGGCCGGACACACCCACCCGTCCGGCAGGTCTTCGAATTTGGTGCCGGGCTTTACTCCGTTGTCGGGATCGCCCTTTGCTGGGTCGTAGATGTAACCGCAGACTTTGCATCTGTATTTCATCGAACCTCTCCTTTCCCTCACTCTGAATGAGACGGGATATCCCCGCATAGGGATTCTACACTCGGGGCGCGGTGCCGGGCAACTTCAAACTGGCCGCACGGCGGGGCATATTCCGAATGTGCTTGACAGCCTGCGCGCGCGTGTGATTACATTCACGGCGCTGATGGAGAAGTTTCGGGCCGCAGACGCAACCGGCGTCGAAAGACAGATATGCGCTTAAACCCAAGAGCAGTTCTCATCACTCTCATTGTCCTGACACTGCCGGCAGCAGTCCTTTCCCAGGAAGGCCAGGACCAGAGCGCATTGGCCCCGCCCACCGCCGTGGAGGCCTACGACACGCCGGATGATGCCGGCGGCAGCATCACCATTCGGTGGGAGCATTCCCCGGATAATACGGGTCCCGGTGGCCGCGTGACGGGCTACGAGATTTTCCGCTCGGAGAGCAGCGAGTCGGGCTTCGACTCCATCGCCTGCGTTCAGGGTGGCGCCACCGGGTACATCGACAATTCCGCCGCGAACGGGGTCGAGTACTATTACCGCGTCAGAGCCATAGCTCCCGATTCTCCCAGCATAGCCGCAGTGACGGGCCCGGCCATCTCCAGCCAGCAGTGGTTCAACAGGAGCAGGGTCAACCTGATGGTGGTCTCGTGCATACTGGTATTCGCTATCGTCTACTACATCGTGCAGGGCGCCAAGGGCAAGGACCTGTACATTCGCAAGATATCCGGTCTTGAGGCCGTGGACGAGGCCGTTGGAAGGGCCACCGAGATGGGAAGGCCGGTGCTCTTCGTTCCCGGCATCCAGGACATGGACAATGTTCAGACCGTCGCGGGCATGACTATCCTCTCCAACATAGCCAAGCGCACGGCGACCTACGAGACGGCCCTGGACGTCCCGGTTTCGCGTTCCATCGTAATGAGCACCGGGCGCGAGACCGTCAAGCAGGCATACCTGGAGGCCGGAAGGCCGGACCTGTATAACGACGACATTGTTCACTATATCACCGATGAGCAGTTCGGCTATGTCGCGGCCGTCGACGGTATCATGGTGCGGCAGAAGCCGGCCGCGTGTTTTTATCTCGGGGCTTTCTTCGCCGAGTCGCTGATTCTGGCCGAGACGGGCAATTCCATCGGCGCCATACAGGTAGCCGGGACCGCAATGCCCACGCAGCTTCCGTTCTTCGTGGCAGCATGCGACTACACCCTGATCGGCGAGGAGCTGTTTGCCGCGAGCGCATATCTTTCGCAGGACAAGATGATGATGGGCAGCCTCAAGGGGCAGGACGCCGGCAAGGCCACGGCAATGGTCTTCATCCTTGTCGGAGTCGCGGCCTCCACGCTGTCGGTGGCGACTGGCAATGCCGCGCTTACGACTTTCGCCGAGTGGCTGAGGGCGCTGTTCTCGATTAACTAGGGGGGCCGAGTGAAAAGAAACATACCTCTGCTTATCACCTTCCTGGTGGGCCTTGCCCTCATTCTGGCCATGTTCATTCCCCACTGGCCCTTCAACGTGCTGAATGAAAGGTTCTCGATTTTCTACGATATCATCGCGGTATTCGCGTTCATCCTGGGCGGCGGAAACCTGCTCAAGGTCCATATGCGGAAAGTGCAAATGAAGGGCAGGGACTGGAATTACAGCATGGTGACCATAGTTGGCTTCTTCCTGATGCTGGGCGCTGGGCTCCTCAAGATAGGCGTCCCCGATGGCTTGAGCGGCGATTATCAGGCCGCCGGAAGCCTGTTCAAGTATGTGTACGATTCAGCCTTCCAGCCGCTCCAGGCTACCATGTTCTCGCTGCTTGCTTTCTTCGTGGCGTCCGCTTCATACAGGGCATTCAGGGCCAAGACGCGAGAGGCGACCATACTGCTGGTCGCCGCGTTCATAATATTGCTGAGGCCGACTCCGCTGGGATACTACCTTACGTTCTGGCTGCCGGAGCCTCTGCGGTTCCTGCACATTCCCAACTTGAGCACCTGGATTCTATCTGTGCCCAATATGGCCGGGCAAAGGGCGATCATGATCGGTATCGCGCTCGGAATCGTTTCGACCTCGCTCCGTTTGATTCTCGGAATCGAGCGCTCGTATCTCGGCGGCGAGGGCAGGAGTTAGAGAAGTGGCTGAGGAAAAGAATAACGCTACATGGTATGAGAAGCTCAGCGCGCTCGACAGGCGGGTGATATTTCTGCTCATAGCGCTTGCCGTCATCATACCCCTCATCGTGCACTACACGACCACGATTCCCCCGAGCCAGCTCGTGCTGGATCTCTATAACGCCGTGGAGAACCTCCCTCCGGGCTCGAAGGTGCTGATGAGCTTCGATTACGGCCCGAGCACGGCCCCCGAGAATCAGCCCATGGCCGTAGCGATGGCGCGGCATTGTTTCGAGAAGGGCCACAAGGTCTACATGATTGCGCTGTGGGCTACGGGGCCGAGACAGTCGCAGCAGCTCATCGATGAGCTCATAAACGTGGAGTTTCCCGACAAGGTGCATGGCGAAGACTACCTTCACCTCGGTTACAAGGCGGGCAACCAGGGGCTTATCAATGCGCTCCTGTCCGATTTCAAGTCCATGTATTCGTCCGATCTGGCGGGTGTTGACATTGAGTCATTCCCCATGATGGAGGGAATAGAAAACCTGCGGGACTTCGACATTATCCTGGCCATCGGCTCGGGATTCCCGGGCACCAAGGAGTGGGTGCAATTCGCCGGCGACCCGGGCGACATACCGGTGGGAGGCGGGACAACGGCCGTGATGGCCCCGCTTCTCTATCCATACTATCCCAAGCAGATGCTGGGGTTCCTCGGCGGGCTGCAGGGCGCAGCCGAGTACGAGGCGGCGCTCATGATCGGTTATCCAAAGTACGCCGACATGACGCGCCAGGCCAGCACTACGATGGGGCCGCAGGTAACGGCTCACCTGGTGATCGTGGGTTTCATATTGATCGGCAACCTGACCTATCTTATGGAGAAGCGCAAGAAGAGGAAGTTCTAGGAGGGCAACTTGGAAGGAACACCGATTCTGGCATCGCCGCTTGCCGAGACGATAAGTCTCTGGATCGGTGCGCTGCTCACGCTCATGATCTTCTCCTTCTTATACAAGGATAACCCGGCCTACAAGTTCGCCGAGCATCTATTCGTCGGCGTGTCGGCCGCGTACTGGATGACGGTGGGCTTCTGGAGCACGCTTATTCCCAACCTGATCGCGAGGCTCTTCCCGTCACAAATGGGGAAGGTGTTTCCTGTCGCCGTCGGCAACGACCCCGAGTACTTCTACCTGGTGCCACTGGTGCTGGGCATACTGCTTCTGATGAGGCTATACGGCCGGTTCGCCTGGATTTCGCGCTGGGCGATGGCGTTCATTATAGGGTTTGCGGCGGGCACGAACTTTACGCGTTACCTGCAGTCGGACTTCGTGACGCAGATTCACAGCACCATGATGCCGCTTTACGAACCGGGCGGGGGCGTCATGTCGACCGTGGGACAGACGTTCTCCAACCTGGTAATCGTGGTGGGCGTTATCTGCGCGCTCATATACTTCTACTTCTCGAAACCGCACACCGGCCCGTTCGGGAAAGCCGCGAGGGTCGGGATATGGGTGCTCATGGCCGCTTTCGGCGCCTCGTTCGGATATACGGTGATGGCGAGGATCTCCCTCCTGACCGGCAGAATGAGCTACCTCATCGACTGGGTACAGAGCATGTTCTAGTGCGGACCCGGCTTTCGTACGCTGCCGTAATCCCCGGAACACGCGGTTGAATTCAGACACGTGCCCCTGTGAGCGCGTAGAACGCGGGGCGGGCATGGGTTTGAAGAAACGAGAGGGAAGAGATGAAAGGTGAGTTCGTAAGAGTGCTGACGGAAGACGGCCTCGAGCTTCAGGGCCTATTCGTGACTCCGGGCGGCGGGGCAGCCGATACGACCCTTATTCACATGCACGGGCTCGACGGCAACTTCTACGAGAACAGGTTTGTCGATCACGTCGCGGTGGCCTGCAAAGATGCGGGCGTCAACTTCATCACGTTCAATAACAGGGGACACGATTACATATCGGATTTCATCGTGAACACCCCGGCGTCGGACGGGTTTTCCTACAAGCAGATAGGCGGCATTTACGAGTTCTTCGAAGAGAGTGTTCTCGATATCGCCGCATGGGTGGAGTTCGCGCGCTCGAGAGGCGCAGCGAGGTTGATCATGCAGGGCCACAGCCACGGCGCCCTGAAGGCGGCCTACTACCTTTCGAAGGGCGACGTGCGGGGCGTGGACGGCCTGGTGCTTCTCTCGCCGTCGGATGACTTCGGCAAGCAGAGGACATACCTGGGCGATGGGTTCGATGAGGCGCTCGCCCTGGCAAGGGGCCTTATGGAGGACGGAAAGGGACTCGATCTCCTGCCCCCCGGCATATTCCACTATCCCATCTCGGCTCAATCGTATTTCGACATCTTCCGGCCCGGCTCCCCCCTCGCGTTGTTTAACGTATCGAGGACCGACCGGAGCGAGTTCCCGGAGCTTGCGAAAATCGCAGTGCCGGTTCTCGTGCTTGTGGGGTCGGTAGATGAGGCCTTTCTGGGCGGGCCGCATGAGTTTCTGGACGCGGCCCGGCAGCTTCTCCCGAACGCGACCCGGTTTGATGGCGTCGTGCTGGAGGGGGCGCCGCACAACTACCTGGGGTTCGACGCCGAGGCCGGCGAGAAGATAGGGGCCTGGCTGAAAACCAATTTCAAATAGTCGCTGCGTATTTAATGCTTTGAAATCGGGCGTGGCAGGCCATAGATTCTACTGGAACTGATTCCGTTGAGGCTCCTCCGGGGCTGGATCCGGGACGAGGTATCGATGGCCGATGTATATGACATACTCAGAGACCGCGCTTACGAACGGTCCGCGCATCTCGACGACGAGGCGTTTCTGGTAAAGGGCCTATGGAAAGTCGACCTCGCTTTCAAGCCGAACGTAAACGAACGCGTCTTCAGGTACTCATTCCTGGTAGCGCAGACCATGGGACAGGGTTGCTGCTACTGCGACAAGGATCTGGATATAGACGCAGACCTGATCGGCAGGGACGCGCGGGAGATCGTGCGCGAAAAGAACTGTTTCAGCATAGCCGTCCTCGACTCGATCTACGCGTCGGTCCCGCGGGCCCCGCAGGCGATTCACAAGTTCGAGGGGAATTCGGTCGAGAAGGCGGGCAAGAGGGCCTCGATCGTCGTCGATGAAGTCAATCGCCTGGGAAGGGCGATTGGAAAGAGCCCGGGCGAGATGTGCGTTCTGAACGCGGGCGTCGTCGGTAATATCGTTCTGGCGCTCAAGAACGAGGGCTATGACGTTGTGGCCACGGACCTCGACGAGAACCTCGTCGGGCGCACCCTGCACGGCGTGAAAGTGGAACACGGCGCCAAAACCTATTCGCTTGTTGAGAACACGGACGTAGCCATCATTACGGGCATGACGCTCACAACCGATTCACTTACCGACATCGTTGATACGGCGAAGAGGCACGATACCAGGGTGCTCATGTTCGCCGAGACCGGCGCTAACATGGGTGAAGAGTACACCGGCGACACAATAGGCGTTGACATCTGCGTGTCTGAGCCCTTCCCGTTCTACATATTCCAGGGATTGACCACCATCGAGGTATACAGGGCGAAGTGGCTGCGGTAGAAGACCTTTTTCTGAAAGACGGGGCTTTTGACATCGGGGGCACCGGCCTCGACGCGGTGCTCGAATCCCGCTGCACTCCTCTTTACGCTTATTCAGGCGAACTGATCGATTCGGCTTTCGCCCGGGTCCGTGAACGGTTCCCCGCGTTCGACATCATCTATTCTTTCAAAGCGAATCCCGGGTTGGCCATCTGCGCGAGGCTGAGGTCGCTCGGAGCCGGCGCCGACGTCAGCTCCCTGGGGGAACTTCAGGCCGCGCTGAGAACTGGGTTCGACCCCGGCGACACGTTCTTTGTGGGGCCGGCCAAGGCGGAGGCCGAGATAGCGTTTGCTGTCGAAACCGGGATCTATGCCGTCATAGTCGAATCGCTTTCCGAGCTCGGTCTCGTAGACGCGCAGGCCGGAAGGCTGTCCAGGCGGCAGCGCGTGCTTCTTCGGATCAACACTTCCGAGAGCGCCGCCTCGCCCGAGGTGATGGTGGGCGGGCCCAGCAAGTTCGGTTTCGACGAGGAGACCGTCGCGGAGGACATACGAAGGCTGAAACTCGAGAACGTGGACATCGCTGGCATCCAGGTTTACTCCGCGAGCCAGGTCCTCGACGCCGGGTTCTTATGCCGGCATATCGAGCACGTTCTCAACTCCGCCATCGTTCTCTCGGGCGATCTGGGTTTCCCGCTTGAATGCATTGACTTCGGCGGCGGCTTCGGCGTTCCATACGGGGATGCGGAGAAAGAGCTCGACCTGGCCATGGTGTCGGAAAGAACCGGAGGGCTCTTAGAAGCAGCGGCGGGGAAACTCGGGGGGTGCCGCCTGGTTTTGGAACTTGGCCGCTTCCTCGTCGCCCGGTCGGGTGTTTTCCTTACGCGTGTCCTGGGTGTGAAAAGATCGCGCGGCAAGAACTTCGTGCTCACGGACGGGGGGATGAACGCGTTCAGCCGCCCGGTCTTCATGAACGTGCGGCATCCGGTCAGGGTCGTGAACAAGCTTGGTGAGCCTGCGGATTCGAAGTACAGCGTGTGCGGCCCCATCTGTACCCCCATCGACTGTTTCGCCAGGGACGTAATGCTGCCCCCAGTCGAGATCGGGGATGTTGTGGGTATCTTCAACGCGGGCGCCTACGGTTATACGATGAGCCTCATGAACTTCATGAGCCTGGGGTGGCCTGCGGAGGTCCTGGTGGACAAAGGCAGAGTGACAACCGTGCGAAGACCGCGGGCCGCCGAGGACTTCTTCGGCGACCAGATCGTTCCCGGCTGACCCGCCGGCCCGGAAGCGGCTTAGCCCGCATCTAGGGCGTGGAATATGATATAATAGTAAGGACCTGACTGTATATTGCGGCCTGCGGGCACTGCCCGCTTGCAGAAAGGAGCGATTATGGGACCCCTGACCGGGAAAGCGGTTGGGATTGCACTGTTTATAGTCATGACGGCCGGCCTCACCTGCCTCGCCGCAGGCGAGAGCGACGGGCCGGAGGCGGAGCTCGAGCAGATCCAGAGGAGCATAGAGGAAAACGGTTACTCATGGGTCGCGGGACATACCGCGATCTCCGACCTGCCCCGGGACCAGAGACAGAACCTGCTCGGTCTCAGAGTGCCCGGGCATTATGAGCGGACTCTCGAGGAACTGCGCAGCAGACCGCTGCTGCGGGCGCCGATGGACCTGCCGTCCCGGTTCGACTGGACGGACTCGGCAGCGGTGTCACCCGTGAGGTATCAGCGTTGCGGCGACTGCTGGGCGCAGTGCTCGGTTGCCGCAATGGAATCACAACTCCTGATCTACGATGATGACGCCACGCGCCTGTCGGTGCAGCAGGCCATCGACTGCAACTTCGGATCCTCCAGCTGTGACGGCGGCTGGTGGGAAGACGTCTACGATATGTACGGGGCCGTGGGCGCTGTCACGCAGGCATGCTATCCATACAGAAACGGGATCGACGGCGACTGTGACCAGGACGTATGTGACGTGGCCACGTACCTTGACGCCTATGAGTTCATCGACACGAGCGTGGCCAGCATAAAATACTACGTAACGACTTACGGCCCGGTGGCGGTGGGGATGTCCGTTTACAATGACTTCAGTTACTACAGCGGCGGCTGCTACGAAACCTCACAGCACGGGAATATCAATCACGGCGTGCTTATTGTCGGCTGGGATGACTCGATGTGCGGCGGAGAGGGCGCCTGGCACATAAAGAACTCCTGGGGCACCTACTGGGGCGTGGATGGCTTCGCGTGGATGAAGTACGGCACCGCGGACATAGGTTATGGCGCCTGTGTCACATACTACGTTCCCAGGGATAGGGTGAAGCTGGAGTACGCGTCCTGCACGATAGACGACTCAGCGGGCGATGGCGACGGCGCGGCCGAGCCCGGCGAAACCGTTACCCTGAGGGTGAGCCTCGTCAATGAGCGGTGGGATACGGCCACGGGCGTCAGCGGCACGCTGATGAGCCTCACGCCCGGCGTCGAGGTTCTGATCGCCGGATCCACCTCGTACCCGGATGTACCGGGCGCCGGCGTCGTCGAGTCGAACTCTCCGCACTACTCGGTCGCGATCGACCCGGCGGTGAAGTGCGGGCGCAGGGCGCATTTCGCGCTTTCTATCGAATGCGAGCAGGGCGCCTATTCTGATGTTCTATACTTTGATGTTGGTGATGCGGTAGCGACAGTGTTTGCGGACGATGCCGAGTCGGACCTGGGCTGGACCCTTGGGGCCATCGATGACGACGCCACCTCCGGCCAGTGGGTGAGAAAGAACCCGCGTGGCAGCCTGGCGAACGGTCAACTGGTGCAGGCGGAGAGGGACCGCACGGGGGGAAGCTCCGTACTGGCGTTCTTAACGGCCAACACCAATCGCTCTTTTCCCAGCGACTTCGCTGACGTAGACGACGGCAGGCGGACACTCCTGACCCCCGCTTTCGATCTCTCCGACAGGGCGTCGGCGCTGGTGCGCTACTGGAAATGGTACACCAATGATACGGGCGATTCGGTTGCCGATGATGTCTGGACCGCCGACGTTTCCGCCGATGGCGGCCTCACCTGGGTCAATCTCGAGACCCAGGCCGATAGCTACAGGGAATGGCGCGAGTCCGAGTTCGATCTTGCCCAGTATGTGCCTCTGACCGGGCAGGTTGTGTTACGCTTCGTCGCCGGCGACTATGGCAATGACTCGATAGTCGAAGCGGCCGTCGATGACTTCGAGATCACCGGCTGTCCGGCGTCGGCGGACGCTCTGCCCCCACAGGTCGTGCTGATTTCACCGAACGGCGGCGAGGAGCTCGTCGAGAACACGGAGGTGGACATCGCCTGGAGCGCAAGCGATGACTACGGGCTGAGAGAGGTTGTCGTGCTGGCGTCCTACGATGGCGGGCTCGCCTATGAGGACACGCTGGGAGTGGTGACGGGCTTCGAGCCTTCGCTCACCTGGCTGGTCCCCTCCGGCCCGGTTGCTGACTGCCGCATCGGAGTGGAGGCCCTGGATCGCGGCTATAATACGGCATTTGACGAGAGTGACGGGTCATTCTCGATAATCCGGGACGTGGCCGGGGTAGACGGGAACGCGGAGAGCAGCGTCCCGGACGGCGTCGTGCTGGTGGGAAGCGAGAGAAACCCATTCTCGGGTTCTACTCACATCTTCTTCGGAGTGCCGCGCCGGATGGGAGTGGCGGTCAAGGTCTTTGACGCGCGGGGACGCTGCGTGAGAAGGCTCATGGACGCCCAGGTGGACGCCGGGTACCACTCGGTAGTGTGGGATGGGAAGTCGGCCTCAGGCGGCAACGCCTCCCCGGGCATATACTTCGTCAGGCTCGAAGCCGAAGGCGCCTTCAGGACGGCGAAAGTGCTGCTGGCAAGATAGGGGCGCGGAAGCGGCATTCACCAGGTGATAATAAGGGCACCCATCGCGGGTGCCCTGTCTCTTTGCCCCCTCCCCCGTCGGCCGCCTTCCGGGACCTGCAAATGCCGCGCCGGGGGACCGGCACCCGACCTGCCCCCTAGCGGATTTCTGTAACTTGGGTATAGTGCACTGGGATGGGGTAGGGTTATTGCAAGCAAGTGAGGCTGTTTTTGATTTGAGATTATTTGTTGGCAGTGAAGATTTTGAAACAGGT
>CAZSBE010000002.1:64284-67031 GCA_964604955.1 uncultured bacterium | reverse complement strand
AAGAAGCCACTGGGGGACTGCCGAGGTCCAATTGTGCATTTCAAGACCTGACCCCCACTATTATCCTGGGGGCCAGTGCTTGAGCTCGAGATTGCCGCCCTCGAAGAGGCCGTAGGTGAAATGCCGGATCCAGTCGCCCACCACCAGGCAGGTGGCGCCACCGGCTTCGAAGGTATAGGGCTTGTGCATGTGCCCCAGGACCACGTAGTCGAAGCCCTCTCCGGCTTTTCTTTCGGTGAAGGAGCGGAGCAGGTGCTCGTTGCTCTTGTCGAGACTCGAACTGCGCTTCCTGCTCGACCGCGAGAACTGCCTCGCCAGGAAGAGCCCGACGTCTGGATGCAGCGACTTGAAGGCCGCGGTCACCAGCGGGCTGTGAAGGAATGATTTGAGCGTCCTGTACCCGGGATCGCCGGTGGTGGCCACGCCGTCCCCGTGCGAGATATAGAAGCGCCTGCCGCCGATCTCGGTCTCGAGAGACTCAGGATAGGTCTCAAGCCCGACGTCGCCCGACAGGAAATCCCCCATCCAGAAATCGTGGTTTCCGGCCACATAGGCCACACGGCAGCCGGCGTCCACCATCGAACTCAGGCGGGCCAGCACTTTGAAGGGCTTTCTGGGCACGACGGTGGCGTACTCGATCCAGAAGTCGATCAGGTCCCCGACTATGTACAGGTCCCCCCGGCGGGCCAGGATTTCGTCCAGAAGGGCATATAGCATGGGAAGAGAGGCGGCTTCTATCTCCGGATAGCCCCCCAGATGGGCGTCTGAGATGAAATAAGCGGCTTTGGAGACCCTGTTTTCGGGCATGCAACCTCCGGTTCCCGGACGCGTCTAAAGAACGGGGTGAATATACCAGACCAGGAGAGGTAGGGCAAGAAAAGTGTTGACACCTTACACAACCTTGGGTAAAATAGGTGCTGCTTCAATGGCGGGGTACGCCAGCCCCGCCTGCTTTTTGAACTGGGGTGGATTGGGCCGCACGTGGAACTTTTCGCCAGGTTTCCGGTTTAATCCATTGGAAGTAGGGAGATAGTATCACTATCAGAGGGGGGATTAGTATGAGATTACGCGCTGCGCTGATTGCCGGTGTCGTTCTCTGTCTCATACTCGCGCTCGGTTGCGAGTGGTCGGACTCCCGCGCTGAAAGTGCTGCCTCTCAGCCCCGGTCGAAAGCTCAGGCACTTGCGACCCTGGCGGTGACGGGCGGCGAAGTAACGGCGAGTCCTTTTGTGAGTGTGGCGGAGATGGTGATGCCCGCTGTCGTCAGTATCGATACCAAACGAACCGTTGAAAGTTCAGGCATGTTTAACCAGCCCTTCGGCCGGCTGTTCAGGGACCTGATTCCGGATGCGCCGCGGGAGGAGTATGAAGTCCCCGGGTTCGCTTCGGGCTTCATCTTCGACAAGCTCGGCTACGTTCTGACGAACAATCATGTGGTCGCGGATGCGGAGGAAGTGACGGTCAGGCTGCCGGACGAGAGGGAGTACGTCGCGGAAGTGGTGGGCACCGATCCGAACACGGACATAGCGGTGCTGAAGATCGAAGCCGACGGGGATTTCCCCACTGTGCCGCTCGGCGATTCGGACGCAATCAGAATCGGCGACTGGGCGATTGCGGTCGGCAATCCCTTCGGTTATCTCGAGGGGACCATGACCGTGGGGATCATAAGCGCGAAGGGGCGCTCGGAACTCAATATAATGGGCGGCACCCCGGCGCTGCAGAGCTTCATTCAGACGGACGCATCCATCAATTTCGGCAACAGTGGCGGACCGCTGGTGAATATAAACGGCGAAGCCATCGGTATGAATACAGCCATTAACCCGTACGGTCAGGGAATCGGTTTTGCCATCCCGATTAACCTGGTCAGACGGGTCACGGATGAAATCATAAGGTCCGGTAAGGTCTCCTGGGGCTATCTTGGGATACTGCCGCAGGCGATTACCCGGGACCTGGCGGACGCCCTTGGCGTCGAGGCCAAGGAGGGCATCCTGGTGGCTGAAGTGGTTGAGGACGGGCCTGCCGACCTCGCCGGCGTGAAGAGGGGTGACATTATCGTGGAGTTCAACGGCCAGAAGGCCAGCCAGGTCGACGAGTTCAGGCTGAATGTTGCCCAGGCCGGCGTCGGAGCCGGGGTGGAGGTGAAGGTACTCAGAGACGGTGACACCCGGAAACTCAATGTGACGCTGGGTGAGCGGCCGACGCGCATCGCGAGGGCGACCAGCCAGCCTTACAGGGGAGAGTGGCTCGGAATCACCGTGGACGATGTGAGCGGCCCTGTTGGCAGGAGGACCGCGCCGGCTGACCTCGAAAAAGGGGTGGTGATAGTCGGGGTGGATGCGGATAGTCCGGCTGAAGACGCCGGGCTGGGTGTGGGGGATCTTATCGAAGAAGTGGACGGGAAGGACATACGTAGCCTCGATGACTATGAAGAGGCTATCGGCGAGGCCAAGGATCGTGGCGGCAAACCGGTGCTGTTTCTTGTAAGGCACGAGGGCATCAGTCGCTACGTCGCTGTTAAGCCCGGGCAGGACTAGGACCTGTCGGGACAAAGGTGGGGTGAGGATGATGGCTAGGGATGAGAGGAGTTTCGTGGAAGAAGAAAAGTCACTCGCGCTTTATCTGCGGGAGATAAGCGACGTGCCCCTGCTCAAACCAGAGCAGGAGGCGGAACTGGCGCAACGCATCCGCGGCGGTGAGCAGGCGGCGCTTGACCAGCTGGTCAAGTCCAACCTGCGCTTTGTCGTGAG
>CAZSBE010000002.1:0-64274 GCA_964604955.1 uncultured bacterium | reverse complement strand
TGATCTGATAGGATTTATCAGCAAATACACCGGAGACTGGCAGTGGTGGTACCCCTATCCAAAGCTTGGTGGAATGACCACAGTACGTGATGATGAGGTGTTAAATGTGAGGAAATACATAGGCCAGGCAGTACAGGAACAGGGGCTTGAGCCTTGCCGATCTCATCAGCGAAGGCAACGCGGGTCTCGTACGCGCGGCGACGACCTTTGATGAGAAGAAGGGCTGCAAGTTCATTTCCTATGCGATCTGGTGGATAAGGCAGCGCATACTCCAGGCCCTGGCGGAGCAGTCGAGAATCGTCAGGCTGCCGCTCAACAGGGCGGGTACGCTGAGCCGCATAGGCAAGACATCGGGTGAGCTGGGTCACGAGCTCGGCAGGGAGCCTACGGCCCACGAGATCGCCGAGCATCTTGATATCAGCGAGAAGGAGGTATCGGATACCCTCAAGGTGTCGATACCGCATCTCTCGATCGATGCCCCTACCACCGATGAGGACGACAGTTCGCTCCGGGAGGTTCTCCCGGATGAGGACGCGCCTTCGCCGGATAAGAGCGTCATCGACAGGTCGCTCCAGGAGGATGTGGCAGAAGCGCTCGAGATGCTGGGCGCCCGCGAGGCCAAGATCCTGACGCTGTATTTCGGGATCGGTCGCGAGGAGGCCCTCACGCTCGAGGAAATCGGAAGGATCCTGGGATTAACCCGCGAGCGGGTCAGGCAGATCAAGGAAAAGGCCATACAGAGGCTGAGACATGCCTCGAGGAGCGTTCACCTCAAGGCCTATCTGAACTGAGCCGATAATTTACTTGACAACCAGGCCGCGATTCTCTACCCTCCGACGCTGTACGTCTGCGTTTGGGGGTTGGAGTGCTCTCTGAGAGGTTTACAGTCATCGTCATGCAGTCAGCGAAAGCAAAGCCCAGGACCATATCCATACCCCGGACCTTGCTTGTATTTGTAGCTATTGGTATCGGTTCGCTATTCGCGTTCTCGCTGTACGCGGGGCTGTGCGGGGTCTCCGAGAGGATAGACCACGCCCGCCTGGCCGGCCTTTCCAGTGAGAACGAGACCCTGAGGGCCGAGCTGGACCGGCTGACCGAGAAGGTCACCTCGCTCGAGGGCGATATGAATGAACACGTCGTCTTCGAAGAGAGAATGAGGATAATGGCCGACCTCGAGCCCATCGACAAGGATGTGTGGGAAGTGGGTATCGGTGGTCCGGAGACGGGCTACACGCTGCCCGACGGCCCCCTGGGGGAGAGAATCTCGCTGCTGGACAGCGACATCGAGAAGCTCCTGAGACAGATGAAACTCCAGCGCCACTCTTTCGACGAGATCTACGAGCAACTCCGCCAGAAGACCGAGGACCTCAAGTACATCCCGTCGCTGAGGCCCGTTGACGGCGGCTTCATCTCGAGCGGCTTCGGCAAGCGGCGGGATCCCTTCACCAAGCGCATCAGCCGCCATGAAGGCCTCGACTTCCAGACCAGAAGCGGCGCCAAAGTGTACGCGACCGCCGACGGCGTTGTCGTCGTCTCGAAATACAGTCGCGGATACGGATATACGGTGGAGATCGATCACGGCAACGGCATGGTCACGCGGTACGCCCACAACGCCAAGAACCTCGTACGGGTCGGCAAGAACGTGAAGCGCGGCGATGTCATCGCCTATGTCGGGAATACGGGCCGGTCGACAGCCCCGCATCTCCACTACGAAGTGAGAATAAGCGGCGTAGCGCAGAACCCGCTCAAGTATATACTCCCCTCCGACGTAATCGTCGACTGACCTATGGGCTTTCCCGCCTATAGGGATCTCTTGGAATCAGGCGAGCTCGAAAGGCGCGTTTCTGCGGCCAAAGCGATGCTCTCGAGTTGCGCCCTGTGCCCCCGGCGCTGCGGAGTGGACAGGTCGAAGGGGGAACGGGGTTATTGCGGGGGCGGAGCACTTGCAGCCGTGGCCAGCTTCGGGCCCCACTTCGGCGAGGAGTCTCCGCTCGTGGGGCGTGATGGCTCGGGGACCATTTTCTTCTCAGGCTGCAACCTCAAGTGCTGCTTCTGCCAGAACTACGACATAAGCCACGAGTGTCGCGGCGGGGAAGTCGAGCCGGTGGACCTGGCAGCCGTGATGTGCGGTCTGGAGCGCGACGGTTGCCATAACATCAACCTCGTAACGCCCACGCATTATCTTCCGCAAATACTGGAAGCGACCCTCATCGCCGCGCGCGACGGCCTGTCGGTACCGCTTGTCTATAACTGCGGCGGCTATGAAGGAGGCGAAGCCATGAGGCTTCTCAGGGGGGTGGTTGATATTTACATGCCGGACTTCAAGTTCTGGAGCGACAAGCCCGCGCGTTCCTACTGCGAAGCCCCCGACTACCGCGAGGTGGCAACGCGCGCCGTCGCCGAGATGCAGAGCCAGGTCGGCGACCTTATCATAAGAGACGGCATAGCGTTGCGCGGTCTCATCATACGGCATCTGGTCATGCCCGGGGGCCTGGCGGACGCCGCCAGGATCTTCGAGTTCATCGCCGGCAGACTCTCTCCCCGGGCTTTCGTAAACGTCATGGCCCAGTACAGGCCCTGCTACAAGTCGGCTGGATTCGAGGAAATCTCCGGCGGCCTCAGCCGGCGCGAATTCGAGGCGGCGCTCGCGGCGGCCCATCAGGCGGGACTCCAGAGGGTTTATCATTAGGGAGCAAAATGATGTCAAGAAAAGGTGTGAAAATCCCGGGAATTGGTGTAACATGTGGACTGCTACACGGCGCGCATGTGGATTTGATAAGTGAGGAGGATATCCCGAGGCAATGAGATCGGGCCTCAGACCATATACAATTTTGCGGGTGTTGGCTTTCCTTGCCGGTACTTTGCTCATAGGAGCATCGATTTCCTATCTCGGTTTCCCCGCGCTCCACACCGTCGCAATAACCGCGGTCGTCGCAACTCTATGCCTCTTTACGCTGGAACTTCCGTGGGGGGGCTTCCTGTCTCCTTCCGACAGTGTGTTGCTGGCGCTGTGTCTTCTCGCGGGCGGTGCGAGGATAGCTCCGTTGGGTATCGCGGCGGCCATAGCGTCCGCCGCAGTCAGGGGCAGGCCCATGCGCGCCGTGCCGGTCATGGCTCTGCGCAACGTCGTCGCGCTGTTCACGGCGCTCGGGTTGTGGCGCGCCCTCGTTCCCACGTGGATGATTCTCCTGAACGAGAGCCAGGCCGTGCTCATCACCCGCGATTCCGGTCTTCTCGACTCATGGATATTCTCGGCTGCCGCCGTGCCTGCGCTGCTTCTGAGCTCGCTCGGTTATCTCGTCATGAGTTCGATGGTCGATACGCTGTTCCGGAAGCGAACGGAGTATGACCTCGGCGAGTACTGGCTGCTCAACTACGGCCGGACCCTGCACCATCACTTCTTCACGGTCGTGCTGGGCGCCCTGGCCTGCGTCGTTTACCGCGCCGCGGGTCCGGCGGCCTTCGTGGCTTTCGCGTTTCCGGTTCTCCTTACGAGGGACGCGTTCAAGCGCGGCCTCGACCTCCGGGCTTCGAGAATAGAGGCTGTCAGGGCTCTGTCCTCCTCGGTCGATGCTCGAGACAGATACACGCACGACCACTCCAACCGGGTGTCGCGCCTGGCCTGCAGGCTCGCAAGGGAGATGGGTTTCCCTGAAGTCACGGTCGAGAAGATCGAGGGCGGCGCGCTGCTTCACGACATCGGCAAGATAGGCGTGGATACCGAGGTGCTGTCGAAGCCCGGGCCGCTGGATGAAGACGAAATGGAGATGATAAGACAGCATCCCCGGTCGAGCGCCGACATTATCTCGCGGCTGAGGCTGCTCCGTGAATCCGCCGAGATAGTCGCGCAGCATCACGAGCGGCCGGACGGCCGGGGCTATCCGGAAGGGCTCATGGGGCACGAGATATCGGTGGGCGCGAGGATACTCAACGTCGCCGACGCCTTCGACGCCATGACCACCGACCGCCCGTACAGGAAGAGACGGAGCCTGGAGGATGCCGTGAATGAACTCTCGGAGGGGTCTGGAAGCGAGTTCGATCCGGTAGTCGTCGAGTACCTTATGCGTATGATAGAGGACAAGAAGGTGGCCTGCGGCTGACAGCCGCGGACTCAGTCTGTACCTCAGGCGGAGAGCGATGCTTAGAGCACCACTGGGACAGTTCCTGAGCACCATGCTCGGGCTGATGAGGACATTCGGTTTCTGGGACGTGATCGGCTGACAACGGGCCGGTCGGAACGGGAAGCATTCAGGGATGAAGAGCAGAGGATCTGCGTTCGCACTCGCGCTCGCTGTAATCGCGGGGCTCATTCTCGCTTACTCGATTCCCGGGTTTGCTGCCGCTCTTTCGACCGACTCCTTCGGGCTCCTCATCTGGTTCTCGCTCCTCGTCGTGGCCGGCATCCTGACCTATGTGTCACTCCAGAGCGGCGGGGGCGTGATAGGAACGGCCGTCGTCAACTTCGCCGTCATCATCACGTACGGTGCGAGCGTGGCCGCGTGGGTCGGGGCCGTAGCGATGCTCATACTCCTGAAGTTCTATCTCCGCTTCGGCGTGCCGCGGGCGGTTTTCAATGTGTCCCAGATGGTGGTCTCGCTCTTCCTGGCCGGGACGGTTTACCGCCTGGCGGGAGGCGTCCCGCTGCTGGGGGCCGGCTATACCCTCTCGACCGGCACCGGCCTCATCCTGCCTATCGTGCTGTGCCACCTGACCTACTTCTCGATGAATACCGGTCTTGTAACGGTCTGGTCCTCGCTCAACCTGAAGAGGTTCCCGGTCACGGCCTGGCGGGCCAATTACCTCTATCTGCTGCCCCAGTCGTTCGCGGCCCCGGTCGTGGGAACGACGCTGGCATTCCTGTATTCGGGTTTCTCTACCCTGCTGGTCGTGGTGTTTTTCCTGTGGCTGGTCTACTACGCCAGGAGCTCGAAGGTGAACCTCGATCTCCTCAGCAGCCAGAGGGAGACGGTTGCAGCCCTCGCGAGCACGGTAGATTCAACGACGCCCTTCATGGGCGGGGAGTCGGAGCGCGTCGCCGGCCTCGCCGTGGAGCTCGCCAAGCGCTCGGGTCTCTCCGGTTGGAGAATACAGGCACTGGAGTACGCGGCGCTGCTGCATGACATTGGGTATCTCTCGCTGGCCAAGCGTTCCCTTTCCAAGCCTGAGCCGCTGACGCCGGTCGAGTGGATGAGGGTAAGGCAGCATGCCGAGATCGGCGCCGACATAATCGGCAGGGTACGCTCCCTCGAGCGCGTGAGCGAGATAGTGCGCGCCCATCACGAGCGGCCCGACGGGAGGGGCTATCCCCGCGGGCTCCGGGCCGAGGAGATACCGCGGGAAGCGGGCCTCCTCAGGGTGGCAGACGCCTTCGTCGCCATGACCTCGGACAGGCCATACAGGGACGCCATGAAAATAGACCAGGCCGTGGGCAAGATCGTGAAAGGGGCGTCCACCAAGTTCGACGACGAGGCCGTCAAGAGTCTCGTGGAGCTCTACAGGGTTTCGTTTCTCGATCAATACGTGTCCTATCCGCTTCAGGAGGCCGCTTGAGCCCCCGCAGCGATGTGCCGAGCAATGTCTATCTGGTCTTCGGCGAGGATGAGTTCCTTGTCGAGGAGATGCTTGCCACTCTTCTGGTGAAACTTCGGGCGGCGGTCGGTGAAGATCCGGCCATTGAAACCGTCGACTGCGAGGAAGGGCGGACCGACGACGTTCTGGCCGAGATCGTATCGCCCTCCCTGTTCTCCGCCAACAAGGTGACGGTGCTCAAACATCTCAGGTTCGGGAAGCAGAGGAAGCTCATCTCCGAGATCGAGAAATGCGTCTCCGAGGGCCTCGTTCCCGGGCAGATACTAATACTGGTGACAAAGGACGTCGACAAGCGCCTCAAGCTCGTGAAGACCGTGAACAGGATGGGCGGGCTCATGGAAGTGCCGGTGATGGACGCCGAAGCCATGGAGCGCTATGTACTCAGGAAATTCAGGGACCTCGGCAAGGCGGCAAACCGCGACGTAGCCCAACTGCTCCTGGACCTGAAGGACGACCTGCGGGCCATAGGCACGGAGATCGAAAAGGTCGTGACCTATGTGGGCGACGCCGGCGAGGTCACGGCCGCGGACATAGAGGCCGTGGTGGGAAAGTCCAGGCATGAGAAGGTGTACGAACTTACGCGCGCGGTGATAACAAGGGATTCGGCGGCCGCGATGGCGCTGCTCGCGGAGCTGCTGGACCGGCCGGACGAGTCTGCCATCGGTCTGCTCTACAGGATCTCGCGGGAGATCCGCTGCCTGATCCAGGTGAGGCTGTTTCTGGACAATACCGTCAGCGGCTGGGACGAGAACATGCAGTTCGGCGCTTTCAAGAACATGGTCTTCCCGCGCTTCGACGCATGGACGAAGGACGCGGGCATCTCGCGGCGCGATTCTTATATGTGGATGCGGCCGTACGCGATCTACATGCGGTTCAAGGAGGGCTCGGGTTTCGAGGTGGGCGCGCTGGTCCGGTTCCTGGGCGGGCTTCTGGAAGCGAATGTCGAACTCGTGAGCACGTCGGTGCCTCATAAGATAGTACTCGAGCGGCTCATCTCAACGCTGGGGGTTGAGGCTTGCAGCACAATGGGCGGAAGGTAATAGGGAACAGCAGGGTCTTCGGTCTCCTGGAAAGGGTCGCGACGTCGAGGAGCCTGGGGCACGCATATCTTCTTCTCGGGCCCGACGGCGTCGGCAAGAAGCAGGCGGCCCTTGATTTCGCGCGGGCCGTCAACTGCACCTGCGAAGGCGCCGGCAGCTGCGAGTCGTGCCGGGCCATGGACACGCTCAACCACCCGGAGCTGCTTCTCATCGCCGATGCCAACAAGCCGCGCTGGCTGGGCCGGGAGTTTGTTAAAGCGAGCCTGGGGCTTACGGGCGAAGACTGGCGCGAACGCTACGGCCAGACCGTCGCAGCGCTCGCCGAGGGGGAGTACCTGGAGGAGCCCCTTCCCGATATTGAGCGCGACCCGGCGGTGGACGGATTCAACATCGTAAGCGACAACCTCTTCGGGAAAGGCAGCGTGCCCTCAAGGGAATGCTACACGCCGGCGCGGATCACCGAGACGATAAGGAAGTCCTACGATCAGGGCAAACTGACCGAGCAGGAGTATCGCCTCTTGAGGCTTCTCTACGAATACCCTCTTTCGCTTATGCCCTATCGCGGCGCCATACCTATCGCATATGTCACTCAACGCCAGGGCTGGCAATTCACAAGACCGGTACAGTCCTTTCTCGCCAGGCGCAGCCTGATTGACGGCAAGAAAGTGGTGATCATAGACGACGCCCATAAGATGACGCCGCAGGCCCAGAACTGCCTGCTGAAGACGCTGGAAGAGCCCCCGGAGGACTCGGTAATAATCCTCGTGACTTCGGATGCCGGGAGCCTCTTCTCGACCATCGTCTCCCGCTGCCAGGTGGTGCGCTTCAAGCGGCTCACGGCGCAGGAGATGGCCGAGGCCCTGGGATCCCTGGTCGGGGATACGGGAGACCGGGCCGGGGTGATCGCCGCGCTCTCGGGTAACTGCCCGGGCCGGGCGCTGGAGCTCAGCCTGTCGAGAGTCGAAGAGAGACTCGACGCCGTGCGCGCGCTTCTCGATCACATAGTGGCGGGCAGGCCCGAGCACGTGTTCGCCTTCTCCCGGGCGGTGCTGGGGGAGGGAGTGGCCCACAGGCGCAAGCTCCGCGATGAGGTGCGGACGACGTTCGAGCTTCTGATCTTCTGGATAGTGGAAACCCTCAGGGTGAAATCGGGGGTCACTGGAAGTCTGCTTCCCGACAAGTACCTGACTGCCATGCAAAACCACGCAAGGTCTCTCGACGAACAGGCGCTCCTCTCCATTTCCCGCCAGATCGAAGACACCTTCGGCATCCTCCCCTATAACGTCGACCTCAGCCTCCTCCTCGACGCCACCTTGCTCAGGGTGGCGGCGGGGTCGTGAGGCATTGTGCATTTCAAGACCTGACCCCCTCGGAGAAGACCTGACCCCCTCGGAATTACCTGTTGTCTCGGGCCGTTTATTCCGTTATGCTGCGGGCGGTAGGAGGCGAAATGAGATTGCCGGATGTGATGAGGCGCAGCGCCGGGATGAAGATCGCGGCCCTGGCGTTCTCGCTTTTTCTCTGGTTCAATATCGCCGGGAGAAGAGAGATCGAGGTGGTCGTCAGTCTCCCGGTGCGCTATACGAACATGCCCACCGACATGACCTTCGTAGAGGGCGTTCCGGGCGAGGCGAAGGCCAGGGTGCGGGGAAGGGGCAGGTTTCTCAAGTGGCAGCTCGATGACGTCTATTTCGGAATCGACCTGTCGGCGGCCGGCGAAGGCATAGTGACGCATGTCGTGAGTCCGGGCGAGGCCATAATCCCTCCGGACAAGGACGACGTGGAAGTGCTCGAGGTCATCGAGCCCAAGGCCATCCGCGTGGAGCTCGACAGGCTGACCACCCGCGAGATCCGGGTGGAACCGGTGATGAGAGGCGAACTCGATCACGACAAGGTCCTCATAGGGACTCCGCGGTCGGACCCCGCCAAGGTCGTCGTGGCCGGGGCCGAGAAGATCGTCGGCGGCCTCAAGGGGATCACCACCCAGCCGGTGGACATAAACCAGCTCGCCAGGCACGAGTACGCCGAGACGAGTGTGGACCTCTCGCCCTGGGCCTTCGTCCAGAGCGATCCCGAGAAGGTGCGGATCAGCGCCCGAATCGAGGACAGAAAAGAACTCGGCATTCCCTCGGTTCCCATTGCGCCGGTGGCCGACAAGTCGCTGAGGGTCAAGTTCACCCCGGAGGCCATGGACATAGTGATATCCGGCGCCGCCTCCCAGGTGGACTCGCTCAACCCGGAGGACGTCCGGCTCCTCGTGGACCTTGGGGACCTTCCCAGGGGGCAGATCGTACTCACGCCTGCTGTCGATGGCAACGTCCTGCACTTCGAAGGGAGAGTCGTGGCGAGGAACCAGGAGGAGATTCAACCGTTCGTCGTGAGGGTCCGCCTGGAGGCTCCATACCGCTTCCGCTTCGTTTCCGTGACGCCGATCGATATCGGCCTGGTGATACGGTAGCTCTATGACGTGTCCGCGATGAGAATCCTCGGAATAGAGACTTCCTGCGACGAGACCGCCGCTTCCGTGCTGGAAGACGGCAGGCTCCTGTCCAACATCGTCCTCTCACAGGCGATTCACGGCGAGTTCGGCGGGGTCGTTCCCGAGATCGCATCCCGCGCGCACATCAAGGCGATCGTTCCCATAATGAATGAGGCCCTCAGGGAGGCCGGCGCGGACCTGGATTCAATCGACGCCGTCGCCGTTACGCTCGGCCCGGGTCTCATCGGCGCGCTCATCGTTGGCGTTTCCTTCGCCAAGAGCCTGTGTTTCGCGACGGGCAAGACCCTGGCCGGGGTCGACCATATCGAGGCCCATGTGGCGGCCGTGTACCTCTCATTCGGCGAAATCGAAAAGCCCTTCGTCAGCCTCGTCGCCTCCGGCGGGCACACGCATCTGTTCCTTGTTGAAGAGGGTCTCCGGATGTCGCTCATCGGAGCGACCCGCGATGACGCCGCGGGCGAGGCCTTCGACAAGGTGGCCAAGATGCTCGGCCTGCCTTATCCCGGGGGGCCTGAAGTCGACAGGGTGGCGGCGCGCGGCCGTCCCGACGCCATCGACTTCCCGCGGCCCATCCTCGATAAGGCCTACGACTTCTCTTTCAGCGGCCTCAAGACGGCGGTGAGGTACTTCATCGATGACACGAAGGGCGAGATGACCGCGGAGTCCGCGTCCGACATAGCCGCCAGCTTCCAGGAGGCGGCCGTTGACGTTCTCGTCATAAAGACCATCGCGGCGGCCCGGGCGGCGGGGGTCGACACCATAGCGGCCGTTGGAGGCGTGGCCTCCAACTCCCGCCTTCGCGCCAGGCTGGAGAAGGAAGGCGGGGCGGTGGGCCTCCGGGTGCTGCTGCCCCCGGCCGAGTTCTGCACAGACAACGGCGCCATAATCGCGGAGGCGGGCTACCTGAAACTCATGGCGGGCGAGACTACCGGCCTCTCGGCAACCCCCTATTCGACAAGGCGCTATGAGCGCGCGCATCTTGCATGATGCAACCGTCGTTGCGATCTGCAATGCACCCTGCGCCAGCCGGCCCCGGCTCCGCTTTCTGAGAGGCGCCGCCTCGGGGCCTAATCCTTTGATTCTAAAGGGTTAATCGCACCACCCCCTGTTACCACGGTTCCGGCGTGGATGGCACGCTTATTGCGAATCGTAGGGCGAGACAGGGTAAGACCGTAGATATCAGGAGTAGGGGACTATGGAAGACGGGCCTTCGCGGAAGCCCTGGTTACTCGTCGTTGACGATGAGGAACCCATCCGCAAGATAGTGACTTTCCAGCTCGAGAAAGCCGGGTACGACGTATGCACCTGCGCCGACGGCGAGATTGCGCTGCGCAGGGTGGCCGAACGCGAGCCCGACCTGATCCTGCTCGACGTGATGATGCCCAACATGGACGGCTACGAGTTGTGCAAGCGCCTCAAGTCCAATTACCAGACGAGCCACATACCCATCATCATGGTCACGGCCAAGGCGGAGCTCGAGAACAGGCTGCAGGGCTTCGAGGACGGCGCCAATGACTATATCACCAAGCCTTTTGCAATAACGGAGCTTCTGGTGCGCGTCAAGAACGTGCTCCAGTGGAGCCAGCTGCAGCGGCAGGCCAACCCGCTCACCGGGCTTCCCGGCAATGTCTCCATCGAGCGCGAAATCGAACGGCGTTTCCAGTCCAACGGCGATTTCTCTTTCATGTACGCCGACATAGACAACTTCAAAGCGTTCAATGACTATTACGGCTACAGCCGGGGCGACGATGCCATCAAGATCACGGCCGAGATACTCATCGACGCCGCCAAGACCTGCGGCAACCCCGACGACTTCATCGGGCATATCGGCGGCGACGACTTCGTCGTAATCACCTCGCCCGACAAGAGCGACCTCGTCGCCCGGGAGATAACCAGGACCTTCGACAAGACCATCACGCGCCTTTTCGACCAGAAGGACATCGAGAAAGGTTTCGTGGAAGTCATAAACCGCAAGGGGACGGTGGACAGATTCCCATTGCTCACCATGACGATAGCGATCGTCTCCAGCGAGAACGGTTCTATCGCCCACCTGGCCCGGCTGAGCGACATAGCCTCGGAGCTCAAACGCTACGGCAAGACGCTCGATGGCAGTGTGGTGGTGAAGGAGAGGAGGAAGGAGGGGAATCCGGCCCCGGTCGGAAGGATTGAGGACGAGTGACACAATCTCGCATGACCCGCTCCCGGCTCTTCCTGGAAGCGAGAACGTACGTTCTTCTCTTTATAGCCGCGTCAGCGGCGTTCTTCGGTGCCGAGAGGGGCACGTATCTCGCCGTGAGCACCGCGCTGGCCGTGGTCACGCTGGCTGTAGTGCCCCGGCGCGTCTATCTCGACGGCGGCATTAAGAAAGACACCTGCCATAACCTCCTGGGCCTGGACCTGGCCGCGACCTTCGCGCTGCTGTCGATCTTCTCATTCAATACGGCACTTTGGCTCGGGTTCGTGGTGATGGTCCAGCTGGGGTTTCTGATACACACCGGAAGGGCCGGCACACTCGGCTATCTCGTCGTCGCCTCGCTGCTTGTCATGGGAAGCGGCCTGGCGTCCTACCTGGGCAGCTACTCGAACAACTTCCTTTTCTCCATACCGCTTTGCGCCGTCGGATTCACGGCCGTCGCCAGGTCCCTTACGTCGCGGCGCGCCGGGTCCCGGGCTACCGAGTTCTTTCCGGCCGGCGCCTACGGGGCCGGCCCTGAAGGCGCCCCGCTCGAGGACAACATCGTGCAGCTCTACCGGACCAGCCTCGCCACCTCCCAGGAGACCGAGCAGGGCGGCATCATGGATATTCTCGCCCGCGATGCCAGGGCGCTTCTCGGCGTCGAGACCGCCAGCGTCGCGCTCTTTCTCGAGAAGGACCTTCTGTCCAGCGTGACCGTGGGCATCGCAAGCGAGTTCAAGCGTAAGCTCAAGTGGAGGGTGCGTAAGGGCGGCATGACGGACTGGGTGCTCACCAACGGCGAACATCTCGTAATCAACGATACATCGGCAGACGCCAGGTCGAGCCAGTCATCGGCCGTAACCTACGGCAAGCTCAAGTCCATACTCGCCGTCCCGCTCATGGCCAGGGGGGAGCCCTTCGGCGTTCTCTACGTCGGAGACACCAGGAAGCGGGAGTTCGGGGAGCACGATGTCATGCTGCTGGCCATACTCGCCAACCACGCGGCCGTTTCCATCATGGAGGCGCGGCTGGCCGAGGAGCTCCAGAGGAAACTCTCCGAACTCGAGCGCGCCCACAGGGAACTGGTCGGCAGCGACCAGCTCAAGTCGGAGTTCATATCGACGGTGACGAGCCAGATGAGGATGCCTCTCGACGCCATAAAGAGCTATTCGCAGACGCTGCTGCAGCGTATAGACGACCAGGGATTCCCGCTCAAGAGGAAGTTCCTGGGCGCGGTCGTGGAGGAGTCCGCAAAACTCTTAAGCACGGTGAACAGCGTCGTCGACCTCTCGCGGATGGAGTTCGGAGAGGGGGACCTCCGCCAGGAGAACGTCGGCGTTCGCGAGCTCATCAGGGATGTCTGTGCAATTCATGAACCCATCTGTGTTGACAGAGAGATAGACGTGGTGGTCGAGGGCGGCGAAGGCGATCCGAGCGCGTATGCAGATAAGGATATGATGTACCTACTCCTGAGAAACCTCGTCGAGATCAGTGTGAGCTTCGCCAAAAAATCCACTTCCGTGAGGATAAGTCTCGGCGAGGAAGAGTCTTTCCTGAAAATCCGCATGTCCTTCCAGCCCTCGCCCCCGTCTATCGATGCCGCGGGCATACTGAACGCCGTCTGGGGAGACGAAAAGGCGCCGCCGGATTCGGGTTCGCTCGGGCTGTCGCTGCAGGTATCCCGGAACATAGTCCTCAGGCACGGCGGCAGGATCTGGGCCGAAACCCATGACCCGGCCTCCTGGACCCTGAACGTGCTCTTCGGCAAGAGCCAGAGGCCGGTCGTTCCGTCCGACCTCATGTTCGATACCATGAGCTCGCGGCCGGACATCAGGAAGATGCTGGATCTCGTCGCCGACATGGTCTCGAAGACCATGGAAGCGGCCGGCTGCCATATATACCTCGAAGACACCGCCACCGGTGAACTGGCCCTGGAGGGCGGCTCAGGCGATCCCTCCGGCGGGACCGCCGGGGAGGCCGGAACTCTGGCCGGACCGGCAAGAGAGGTCTTCGACAGGGGCCGGCCCATTCTCCTCAACTGTGAAGCCGAAGCAGCCGAATTAGAAGTAGGCGCGGATTCGCCGATTGGAGAGTACCCATGCGCCTTCGCGCCCATTCGCGCCGGGGAGCGCGTAATCGGCGTAATCGGCGTGGAGGGCGGGAAACAGCGCGCGCGGGTCTTCGACCGGGAGGAGCTCGCGCTCCTGGTGGCTCTCGCTGACAGGATAGGTGTCGCCTTTGACCGGGCCACCGGCTACGAGAGCGCAAGGAACCAGCTGGTCAGCGTTATGGAGTCGGTCAGGTGGGTGCTCGAGGCAAGGGGCGGCGCCGGGGAGAACAAGCCCGGGCTCGAGCCCAGCAGGGCCGCCCACTGACGCCTGAGTCAGGCCGATAACGGGGGGGACGACCGCGAATATGATCCCTGACTTTGTTGCCGCGTTGCACTCGGGCCACGGCCTGTCCGCAGCGGTCGCCGTGGCAATCGCAGCAGGTGCGCTCATACTGGCGGAGATCGCTTTTGTCGCAATCCGGCGCCAGCTCAGCGCCAACCGGTCGGCCGCGCGGGTGAAGCAGAAGGCGGCGGAGATGGACCATATCGCGCGCGCCCGCGCCAGCAACCTCGCCCGGATACTCGAGATATCCAACAGGATAAACGCCAACCTCGAACTCCAGCCGCTTCTCAACCAGATAGTCGGGGCCGTCCGGGAGAGCCTGGGCTTCGGGATGGTCCTGCTCAGGATCCTCAACGAGGACACCGGCTGCTTCGAGGCCAGGGCCTTTGCAGGCCTCGCCGCCGACGCCATCGAGAAACTGAGCTCCAATGAGGTGCCGCTCGAGACCTTCAAGACCTGGATGACGCCCGAATTCGAGGTTTCGGGGTCATACTTCATAGGCCACGAACACGAGTTCTGGCGGAACATGGAAGACGAAGTCTACGTGCCCGACCTGGGGGAGCGGTCCAACGGCGAGTGGCATCCCATGGACAGCCTTTTCGTGCCCCTCTGGACGCGCGACCAGCGCCTCATAGGCTACCTCTCGGTCGACGACCCTCTGGACCGCAGGGTACCGGGCGCCGAGACCATCGAAACGCTGGAGATCTTCGCCAACCAGGCCGTCACCGCGATAGAGAACGCCAGGCTCTACGGCAAACTGGAAGAACATATTGTCGAGCTGCGTGATGCGACCAAGCGGCTCAAGGAGCTCAACGAGATAAAGTCCAACTTCGTTGCGACCGTATCACACGAGCTGAGGACGCCGCTGACCTCGATCAGGGCCTACGCCGAGACGCTGTCCAACGACCTTGGCGACACGCCGCGCGAAACCGAGCTGGAATTCCTGCATATCATCGAGCAGGAGGCGAAGAGGTTGACGAGCATAGTGGACAACATGCTCGAGCTCTCGCATCTGGAGTCCGGTAAGGTGCGATTGGCCAAGTGCACCGTCGACCTCAACCAGGTGGCCCGCCACGTCGGCCAGATCCTGTCGCCGACCATAGAGAAGAAAGCCATTCACCTGGAACTGAAGCTCGGCGAAGGGCCTGTCACCATCTACGCCGACGAGGGCATGCTGCAGCAGCTGCTACTCAACCTGGTGACCAATGCCGTCAAGTTCACGCCCGAGGGCGGCCGCGTCGCCGCAGCCGTAAGCGACGGGGACTCCGCCGTGGAGATAGTTGTCGAAGACAGCGGCATCGGCATCCCGCAGTCGGAGATCGACAGGATTTTCGACGGGTTCTACCAGGTCGACTCCTCGGCGACGCGCCGCTACGGCGGCGTGGGGCTGGGCCTCGCCATAGTGAACAACATCGTCGAATGGCATGACGGCAAGATCTGGGTGGAGAGCGAGGAAGGCAGCGGCACGCGTTTCACCGTGAACCTGCCCAAGAGGAAGGCCGTGGCTCCGACGAGCAATGAGATTGTCGGCGAACCCGCGGGAAGCGAAGCGGACAGGGAGGTGCCGGAACTGATCGTCGACATGATCGCGGAGGTCATGGGAGCCAAGACGGCTTCACTCATGCTAGTGAGCGAGGAGAGAGACGAGCTCTACGTCGGCGCCGCGATGGGCCTTGACGAGGCGACCATGAAGAATACCAGGGTGAAGGTCGGCGAAAGCATATCGGGCTGGGTGGCCCAGACCGGAAAGCCGCTCCTGATACGCGACATCGAAGCCGACTCCAGCTTCGGACGCCCCAACAGGTCCAATTATGAATCGCGCTCGCTGGTGAGTGTGCCCTTGAAGAGGGACGGGCGCGTTATCGGCGTACTCAACGTCACCAACAAGATAAGCCTTACGCCCTTCGGCGAAAATGACGCCGAGATCCTTGAAATACTCGCAGACCGGGCAGCCTACATACTGGAGAAACTCAGAGACTACAGGGCGGTGCGCGGCGAGTTCGGTTCCATAGTGAATTCGCTCCAGTGCCTCATCGAATCGCGGCGTTTCGCTTTCACAAAGAGGGGAGAGGAAACCGCGAGGCTGGTCGTGAAACTCGGCCGGTCCCTGGGGCTCCCGGAAGAGGACTTGAGGCTCCTCAGGTACGTTTCCCGCATATACGACGTCGGTATGGTAAGGGTCGGAGACGAGGTCCTCCGGAAGCGCGGTGAACTGAGACCGTGTGAATTCGAGAACATCAAGCGCCACCCCGAGAACGGCGTCGACATCCTGGCACCCATCGAGTTCCTCGAGAAGGTCAAGGAAGTCATACTCCATCACCATGAGCGCTTCGACGGGAAGGGCTATCCGGGCGGCATGGCCGGCGACCAGATACCGCTTGCGGCCCGGGTACTGGCCGTCGTCGACGCATATGAATCGATGGTTACGAAGCGGCCATACAGGGAGGCGATGAAACGCGAAGAGGCGATTGAGGAGCTCATGGGTTGCAGCGGCACCCAGTTCGACCCGGACGTCGTGGAGCACTTCATCGAGATAATCGGCAAAGATGAACTCATGAAACAGAACGAACTCAGCGTGGCGGCACTATAGACACCGGGAGGTGACAGGATGTCCAAGACAAAGATTCTCGTCGTGGACGACGAAGAGTACATTCAGCACATCTTGAACTTCAGTTTCTGCGCCGAAGGCTATGACGTGATGACTGCCTCGGACGGCGATGAGGCCATTAAGAAAGCCAGACAGGAACGCCCGGACGTGATCGTCCTCGACATAATGATGCCCAAGATGGACGGGTATCAGACATGTAAGAAGCTGAAGAGCGATCCGCAGACCAAGAACATCCCCGTGATCCTGCTCACCGCCAAGGGCAGAGACGTGGACAGGAAGCTCGGCAAAGAGGCCGGAGCGGACGACTACGTCGTCAAGCCGTTCAGTCCCGGCAGGCTGATAGAAAGGGTCGAGGGGATACTCAACAGGTAGGTCGTAAAATGGAAAACAACGACCTGACCGGCGGGGTCGCACCGTTTCTCTCCACTGAAGGCATTCTGGCAAATGCCGACATAGAGAGCATTCTCGAGCGGCTTGCGCTCGCGCTCGACCCGCTTGTGCGAATAGACGGGCTATCGCTGAAGATCAGCGGATTCGCAGAGGAATTGCTCTTGCTTCGCGTCCCGGAGGGCTTCAAGCGGGAGATCGTCTACGCCAGCCGCATCCTGGACGAAAGGGGTTTCGCCGGGAGGGTATTTGCCGAAGGCGGCCCGACCGTAATCGACGAGATCACGCCCGAATCTCCATCCCTGCCCGGGTACGTACGGCGCGAGGGCTTCAAGTCCATGGTGGGCGCGCCGCTCACCTACCGCAAGCGCAGCGTCGGCATGCTCAGCATCTTCATGCGGGACCGCTCACATGTCTCCGACAGCCTGATCCCCATCGTATCGCTTGTCGCAGACGTGGCCGCGACCATCGTCGAGAACTCCCAGCTGGTCAATCGCATCGAGAAGAATTATTTCTCAACCGTCGAGGCGCTGGCGGCCGCCGTCGAGGCGAAGGACCCCTATACGCGGGGTCACTCCAAGCGCGTGACCCAGTACGCCATCGTTCTGGCCGAGAGGTTCGGGGTTTCGCGGGCCGGGATGAGGGACCTCCAGTACGGAGCCATGCTTCACGACATCGGCAAGATCGGCGTCCGGGGGCAGATTCTGAACAAGCGCGGGAGGCTCACGCCGGAGGAGTACAAGATCATCAAGCGGCATCCCATCATCGGCGAGCGCATCATAGACCGCGTCGATTTCCTGCAGGGGGCCAAGCCGGTCGTAAGAAGCCACCATGAAAGGTTCGGGGGAACGGGCTATCCCGACGGCCTGCGCGACGAGGAGATACCGTTTCTGGCCAGGATTGTAGCGGTGGTCGACTTCTATGACGCCCTCACATCCGAGCGGCCCTACAGGTCTGCGTTCTCCACCGAGCAGACCCTGCTGTTCATAAAGGAGGGTATTGGCAGGGATTTCGATCCCCTCATCGCCGCCGAGTTCCTGAGACTCGGCTCCGCCATGCCCCGGCCGGAGGAAGTTCCGGTTGAAGTAGGCACCGCGACGGAATTATAATACCTCAGGAACTACCTGACTTCACCCATCCGGAAGAGGACCAAGTTGCAGAACGCGCTCAAGGCCGAAGTGGCCGTTCCCATTCCCATTGACAAGACGCTTACCTATTCGGTCCCGCCCGGCCTTCGTGATAGGCTGGCGGTCGGCATGCGAGTCGCCGTCGAGGTGAGGACGCGGCTCATGGCCGGCGTAGTCGTCGGCCTGGGCCATGCCGGCCCGGGGGACGGAAAGCTCAAAGCGGTAAGGGGCATCCTGGACGAGGAGCCCATCATAACCCCCGTCCTCATGAAACTGGCGCGCTGGATGTCGGACTACTATCTTGCCCCCCTGGGAGAGGTGCTGGGGGCCATGTCCCCGCCGCACGCGGGTTTCAGGCAGGTCGTGAAGTTGATATCGCGCCCCAGCCAGCTGGAGCTCGAGGTGATCCGCTCCACGCATCCGGACCGGGCGGCAATAATCGAAGCACTGGACGGAGGCAAGCCGCTTGGGCTTGACACGCTTAAGCGCAAGGTCGCCTCGGACGACGTCGCGGGCTCGGTAAACGCCCTGGAGAAGGCGGGCGTCGTCGGAACAGAAGTCGTGCCGCGCAGGGGAAGGAAGCGCGGTATAAGGGACGCTGACGCCGGCGCTGCAGTCCGCGACCACGGCGAGCCGGAACCTGGTGCGCACAACCTCACGCCGCATCAGGACAGGGCCTTGAGGTCGATCACCGCGGCGGCCGCGGCGGGCGGTTTCAAGGCATTTCTCCTCCACGGGGTCACGGGGAGCGGGAAGACGGAGGTCTACTTAAGGGCGATAGCCGAGGTGGTCAGCTCGGGCGGGAAGGCCATATACCTTGTTCCGGAGATAGGCCTGACCCCGCAGGTGATGGCGCGCGTCCGGAACTACTTCGGCGACCGCTGTGCGCTTCTTCACAGCCGCATGACCCCCAGAGAGCGATACCAGACCTGGACCGACGCGATCGCGGGCGCCATAGACGTCGTCGTGGGCGCGAGGTCGGCGGTATTCACTCCCTTCACGAACGTCGGCATCATCGTTGTCGATGAAGAGCACGATTCATCCTACAAGCAGCAGGACGCGCCGAGATACAATGCGCGCGAAGTCGCCCTGATGCGGGGCAAGACAGAGGGGGCGGTGGTGGTCCTGGGGAGCGCCACTCCGAGGCTCGAGACCTATTTCAACGCCTTGAACGGCAAGTACGAGCTCTACGAGATGCCCGACAGGATAGCCGGCGGATCGCTGCCCGAGGTCACCGTCGTCGATATGAAGACCGTGGCGGGCCGCGCCCCCATCTCCCCGGAGGCCGAGAAGGCCGTCGAGGAGGCGCTGGGCCGCGGCGAGCAGGTGGTCCTGTTCTTGAACCGCAGGGGTTTCGCGAATTTCGTACAGTGCAGGGACTGCGGTTTCGTACCCAGGTGCCGGAATTGCCATGTGACGCTTACCTACCATATAAGGCAGAAGCAGCTCAAATGCCATTACTGCGATTACCGCGAGGCCGGCAGCGACACGTGCCCGAAATGCGGCGGGGCCAACATAGAGTTCGTGGGTTCCGGCACTCAGAAGATAGAGGACTACATCGCGGAGCGGTTCCCGGACGCGCCGGCTGCCAGGTTCGACCGCGACTCCACCAGGCTCAAGGGCTCGGCTGAGGTACTCCTCACCGACTTCGACAGCGGCCTGGTGAGCATGCTTGTCGGGACCCAGATGGTCGCCAAGGGGCATGACTTCAAGGGAGTGGGGCTGGTGGTGGTCGTCAACGCCGACGTCAGCATGAATCTCCCCGACTTCCGCTCCGGCGAGCGCACGTTCCAGATCCTGACCCAGGTGGCCGGGCGCGCGGGCAGGGGCGAGTTCCCGGGGCGCGTCATAATCCAGACGTTCAATCCCGAGCACCATGCCCTGCACTTCGCGGCGGACCACGACTTCAAGGGCTTCTTCGCCGAGGAGGTCGAGATACGGGAGGAGCTGTCGTACCCGCCGTTCGCGAGGCTCGTGAGAGTCGTGGCCGAGTCGCGCGGCGAGGAGTCGGCCCGGCAGGCGGCCTACGGTTTCGCGCGGCTCGCGCGGAAGATCTCACGGGAATCGGGCATCGAGGTCGAGGTCCTGGGGCCGTCGCGGGCGCCCATACCGCGGATAAAGAACGTCCAGAGGTGGCATCTCATCCTCAAGGGGAGCAGGAACCGCAATATACCGGCTTTCGTAAGTGCATGCCTCGATGCTTTCAGGAAGAACTCGAGCGGTGAGCAGGTGCGCTTCGGCATAGACGTGGACCCGGAAAACATGATCTAAAGGCCTCTCAGGGGCCGAACGCGCCCAAAATCCTATTAGCTTGACAAGCCATTTTCTTTGTACGATAGTGTCGTACGGAGTATAGCGATTGAAAAGGAGGGAACAATGAGGACGGTGAAGTTCGTCATAATTCTGGCTACGATTATCGCCATAGGCTGCGGCGGTTCCACGGCCTTCAGGAGCGGAAAAACCTACTTCTTCCAGCACAAGGACTACAAGCAGGCCGAGACCGCCTTCAGGCAGGCCGTTGAGGAAGACCCCGACAACTGGGAGGCCCTCACCTTCCTGGCGCGCTCCCTTGCAGAGCAGGACAAGTACGCGGAGGCCAAAGTCTATTTCGAAGCCGCGCGGGAGAAAGCCCCGGACGACGAGAAGAGAATGCAGGTGAAGGAGATGCAGAGGGGTTACTTCGTCGAGCACGCCAAGTACGGGATCACGGCTCTCTCCACGGATAACTTCAAGGAGGCGATTTACCAGTTCGATATGGCCACGTCGATATACGATGAGGACCCGGTCGGATGGGTGAATCTGGGCGTGGCCTACTCCAATTCCGAGGCCACGGACGCCGTGCCGGAACCCCAGGTCAAGGCGCTGGAGGCGTTCCAGAAGGCAGTGGAGGTCGACCCGACATATGTGGAGGGCTGGAGGAATCTGGGGATCAGCTACCGCAACGCCGGCAACCTGGCCAAGGCGCAGGAAGCCTTCGCCAAGATCGTCGAAGTCGCGCCGGATGACGTCGACGGGCTCATGGCGCTGGGCGATGTTTCCTTTACTCTCGAAGATTACGACAAAGCGCTTGAGAGCTTTGCCAGGGCTGCCGATTTAGAGCCTGAGGACTACGATCTTCAGTTCAGCCTCGGCGCGGCCTACTTCAACCGCAAGATGTACGCGGAGGCCGGGATGGCTTTCCAGAAGGCCGCCGCGGGGTCGAAGGATGCCAGTCCCGAGCTTTACGAGGATTCGCTGTACAGGCTCGGGTTCTCGTACGTGAAGACGGAGAACTACGACGCCGCGATCGAGACGCTGACGCAGCTGATCGCCTTCAGTGACAAGGCTGAATACCACGAGCTGCTGGGGACGGCATATACCAAGTCCGGTAGGACGGCCGAGGCTGTCGCGGAATTCACGAAGGCAAAGGAGATGCGAGGAGAGTAGTCTCTTAGGTCTTGACAATACAGCGAGACTGATTTAGCATTATTACAGAGTCAGAAACACGCATTCCTAATCGGTATCTCATTAATTGACATCCGACCCTTGTTAAGAGTCTCAGCATGGCAATCAATGTCGTCGGCGTGCGCGGACTGCCCGCAGGGGAAGGAACTGAATTCATCGGATGAAGAGATTCGCCGGAAGACTCACTCATGAGCTGTCGACACAGATTCTAACACCTGGGGGTGGTGGAGCATTATGCCTAAAGATGTAGATAACATGGATATTGCCGAGTTGAAAACCAAGACCATGTCGGATCTTGTAGGGTTCGCGAAAGATCTCAAGATCGACGGCATCACAGGTCTGCGCAAGCAGGAGTTGATTTTCAAGATCCTGGAGGCACAGACGGAGAAGAACGGACTGATCTTCTCGCAGGGCGTGCTCGAGATACTGGATGACGGGTACGGGTTCTTGAGAAGCCCGGACTACTCATACCTGCCGGGCCCCGACGACATATATGTTTCTCCGTCGCAGATAAAGAAATTCGACCTGAGGACCGGCGACACAGTCTCGGGGCAGGTCAGGCCGCCCAAGGACAACGAGCGCTACTTCGCCCTCCTGAGGGTTGAAGCCGTCAACATGGAGAATCCCGACGTGGCGAAGGAGAGGATTCTGTTCGACAACCTGACGCCCCTGTATCCGGATCAGCGGGTCGAACTCGAATGGAACCCGAAAGACCTCTCGACGAGGATCGTAAATCTGTTCATACCGATCGGGAAGGGCCAGCGCGGGCTCATCGTCTCGCCCCCCCGGGCCGGCAAGACCATGCTTCTGCAGAGCATCGCCAACGCGATGACCACCAACCACCCCGAGATCGAACTTATCGTGCTTCTCATTGACGAGCGTCCCGAAGAGGTGACGGACATGGAGCGAAGCGTCAAGGGCGAGGTCATCTCCTCTACCTTCGACGAGCCGCCCCAGAGGCACGTGCAGGTAGCCAATATGGTGATGGAGAAGGCCAAGCGCCTGACCGAGCACGGCAAGGACGTGGTGATTCTCTTAGACAGTATCACCAGGCTGGCCCGCGCGAATAACGCGGTGATTCCGCACAGCGGGAAGATTCTCTCCGGCGGTATAGACTCGAACGCCCTGCAGTGGCCCAAGCGCTTTTTCGGAGCCGCGCGGAACATCGAAGAGGGCGGGAGCCTCACCATCATAGCGACGGCGCTCATCGACACGGGCAGCCGCATGGACGACGTCATTTTCGAGGAGTTCAAGGGTACGGGCAACATGGAACTCGTGCTGGACAGGAAGATCGCCGACCGGAGAGTGTTCCCGGCCATAGACCTGAACCGGTCCGGCACGCGCAAGGAGGAGCTGCTCCTGAGCCCCGAGGAGCTCAACAAGGTCTGGATACTGCGTAAGTTCCTGAGCGACAAGAACCAGATCGAGGCCATGGAGTTCCTGGTCGGAAGGCTCGCCAAGGCCAAGTCCAACAAGATGTTCTTGAAGACGATGAACACTTAGGTTAGCATAGATTGAGCGATGGGTGGGCGGCCTTTGCCGCCCGCCGTACTTTATGAGCGATTGAGGAGGGTCACGAAGTGAAGAAAGGCATTCATCCCAAGTACGTACCGTCGAAGATAATATGCGTATGCGGGAACGTGGTCGAGACGCGTTCGACTTCCCCCGAGATTCGCGTCGACATCTGTTCAGCCTGCCATCCCTTCTTCACCGGCAAGCAGAAGCTCGTCGACTCAGCCGGCAGGGTGGAGAGGTTCAGGAAGAAATACGGCCTCAAGGCGGACGACGAGGACGCAGAGGAAACAGGGACGGCAGAAGAGAAATAGGTGACATCGTTTGAAGAACGATAGCCTCACTATAGGGGGACAAGCTGTCATCGAAGGCGTGATGATGCGGTCCCCCAATCTCGTAGTGACCAGCGTGCGCAAGCCCGACGGCCGGATAATACACAGGACCGAACCCTATGTCTCGGTGACCAAGAGGAACAGGGTCCTCGGCATACCGGTCCTGAGGGGAGCGATCTCGCTCTTCGAGACCCTGTTCATCGGCATCAAGTCGCTCTCCTATTCCGCCGAGATAGCATCCGCGGAAGCCGCGAAGGACAAGGCCGCTGATGCAGGAGAGCCCGCGGAGCAGGAGGCGGAGCCGCCGGCCGCCGAAGCGGCCGGGAGCGGGCCCGGGTCCGGCGGATGGAAGGCGAATCTCTCAATGGGCGGCACCATCGTGATCGCGCTGGTCCTAGGTATGCTTCTCTTCTTCTGGCTGCCGCTCGTCATCGCGGAGTACGTCGGCGTGAAGGGAAGCATACTCTTCAACATAGTCGACGGCCTGGTGCGCCTGGCGATCTTCTTCCTGTACCTCGGGCTCATCTCGATGTGGCGGGACATGCGGAGGGTCTTCGAATACCACGGCGCCGAGCACAAGTGCATCACGACCTACGAGGACGGGCAGGAACTGACGCTGGAGAACGCCAGGAGCCATACTACGAGGCACAGGCGGTGCGGGACCAGCTTTCTCCTGATCGTAATGGTCATAGCCATAGTCGTTTTCATATTCCTGGGGCGGCCCGAAAGCGTCAGCGACAGGCTCCGCAGGTTCGCGCTGGTACCGCTCATAGCGGGCATCTCGTTCGAGATAACGCGATGGGCGGGCCGGCAGACGGGCGGTGCTCTGCTCAGGATAATCACGGCGCCTGGACTGCTCCTGCAGAAGTTCACGACGCGCGAGCCGAGCGACGACCAGATAGAGGTCGCGCTCGACGCCCTGAAGCGCGCGCTGCACATGGAGGAAGCCGAGTAATGCGGGACGCGCTCAGAAGAGCTTGCGAGCGGTACGAAGAGCTCGGCAAACTGCTCTCGGACGAGAAAATCGTCAGCAAGCCCAAGCTCCTCATGGAGTATTCCAGGGAGATGAGCGAACTCGAGGGCATCGTCAGGAAGGCCGGCGAGTACGAGCGGGTGAAAACGGGCATCGCCGAGGCCGAGGAGATAATAGAGTCGTCCGCGGACCACGAGCTCGCCGAGCTTGCGCGCCAGGAAATAGAGGGCCTGGAGGCTTCGGCGGAGGCGATAGAGCTGGCTCTCCAGGAGATGCTGATTCCCAAAGACCCCAATGATGAGAAGAACACGCTGGTGGAGATACGGGCCGGAACGGGCGGGGAGGAAGCCGCGCTTTTCGCCGCCGACCTCTACCGCATGTATTCCAAGTATGCCGAGGGCAACAACTGGAGTACCGAGATACTGAGTTCCAGCCCCACCGGCGTCGGCGGTTTCAAGGAAGTCATATTCCTGGTCGAGGGCCGGGGCGCATACAGCAGGCTGAAGTACGAAAGCGGCGTCCATCGCGTCCAGAGGGTCCCGGCCACCGAGTCATCAGGGCGCATACACACTTCCGCGGTGACCGTAGCCATTCTGCCGGAGGCAGGGGAAGTCGACGTGGACATCAGGCCCGAAGAACTCAGGATCGACGTGTTCCGCTCATCGGGTCCGGGAGGGCAGAGCGTGAACACCACGGACTCGGCGGTCAGAGTCACGCACATTCCCACGGGGATGGTAGTGCAGTGCCAGGACGAGAAGTCGCAGCATAAGAACAAGGCGAAGGCCCTTAAGGTCCTGAGGTCGCGCCTCTATGAAATGGCCAGGGTCGAACAGGAGCGGGAACGGGCCAGGGAGCGCAAGCAGCAGGTGGGCAAGGGCGACCGCAGCGAGAAGATCCGGACATACAACTACCCGCAGGGAAGGGTCACCGACCACAGGATAAGCCTCACCCTCCATAAGCTCGACGGGGTGCTCGACGGAGACCTCGACGAGATAATCGATGCCCTCAGGGTCCATGACACTCAGCAGAGAATAGAGTCCACCGGCTTCTGATGCCGGCCTTCAGGTAAAGGAAGGCACCACGTTGTCTATTGTCGCTCTCGTAACCTCGGTCGAGCATATACTCTCCGGGGCGGGCATATCCACGGCCAGGACCGAGGCCGAGATCATCGCCGGTCACGTTCTCGGTCTCACCAGGACCGGCCTCTATCTCGATGGCGAGCGGGATGTCTCACCGGGGGACGCGGAGCGGTTGCTGGAGCTCGCGCGGCGGCGGGCCGGGAGATATCCGCTGCAGTACATAACGGGGGAGTGCGAATTCATGTCGCTCGCCTTCGGGCTGCGCGAAGGTGTGTTCATCCCGCGCCCGGAAACGGAGGTGCTCGTCGAGTGCGTTATTGAGAAGGCGAAAGCGGCAGGCGCCGGCCGGCTGAAGATTATCGAGATGGGCACGGGCTCGGGCGTCATCTGCGTGAGCCTCGCCTGCGTGCTCGGCATGGAGAGAGGCGCCCTCCTCAGCATGGTCGCGACGGACGTTTCGGCGGTTTCGGTCGATACGGCCAGGGCGAATGCCTCCAGGCACGGCGTCGAAAACCTCATGCAGTTCATCGTGGGAGATGGTATAAGTTTCTTGAGAGAGACCGACGGCGGGGGAGGCTTCGACATCTTCGTCTGCAATCCTCCTTATGTCCGCGCCGCCGACATCGCCGGCCTTGAACCCGAAGTCCGGGACCACGAGCCCCGGGCAGCCCTGGACGGGGGAGAGGACGGCCTGGAATTCGTAAGAAGAATCATCCCGGCCCTTCCGTCTATATTGTCGAGGGGGGCGCTGGTGGCGCTCGAGGTGGCGCCGGACCAGGGCGAAGCCGTAGGCCGGCTGCTTGAAGGGGCGGGCGCGGCTGCCGTCGGGGTCGTCAAGGACCTCTCGGGAAGAGACAGGGTCATAACCGCGAGGATGGCGTAAATGGACAAGATCGTAGTGAGAGGCGGCAAGAGGCTCAAGGGCCGGGTGAAGATAGGCGGCGCCAAGAACGCCGTGCTTCCCGTGATGACCGCGTGTCTTCTCACGCGGGGCGTTTCGGTGATAAGGAACGTTCCGCGGCTCAAAGACGTGGCCTCCATGGCCGCGGTGCTGGAGCAGCTCGGGGTCAAGTCCCGGTGGGATGGCGACGTTCTCACTATAGACTCGAGCGAGGTCGTGAGCCACGAGGCGCCCTACGATCTCGTGAGGAAGATGCGGGCATCCATATACGTGCTTGGCCCTCTGCTCGCGTCCGTGGGCAAGGCCAGGGTTTCGCTTCCCGGCGGCTGCGCCTGGGGGCCGCGGCCGGTCGACCTTCACATAAGAGCGATGCGCGAACTGGGAGCGAATGTCGACATAGACCACGGCTATATCAAGGCAGACGTGCGGCGGCTCAAGGGCAGCCATGTCACCTTTTCCTCGCCCAGCGTGGGAGCCACCGCCAATACCATGATGGCGGCGAGCCGCGCCAGGGGACAGACCGTCATCACCAACGCGGCCAGGGAGCCCGAGATCACGGCCCTCGCCGATTTCCTGAACCTGATGGGCGGGAAAGTAAGCGGAGCTGGCAGCGACGTCATAACAATCGACGGCGTGGACGAGCTCTCTCCCGCGGAATTCAAGATAGTGCCGGACCGCGTCGAGACGGCCACCTATATGGTTGCCGGAGCGATAACCGCCGGCCGGATCGAGATCGTCGACTGCGTTCCCGAGCATGTCGAGTCGGTTACGGTCAAGCTGGTCCAGTGCGGAGTCGGAGTGGAGGTCTCGAGGACGCGGCTCCAGATCAACGGCAAGAAGCTCCTGAACTCGGTGGATGTCGTGACCGCGCCATATCCGGGCTTCCCCACCGACATGCAGGCCCAGTTCATGGCACTCATGACCGTCGCCAGGGGCACGAGCATAATAAGTGAAACCATATTCCGGGACCGGTTCACGCATGTGCCCGAGCTCAGGCGCCTGGGCGCCGATATCAAGCTCAGCGGAAGCACCGCCCAGGTCGGGTACGTGAAGACGCTGAGCGGGGCCCCGGTGATGGCGACCGACCTGAGGGCAAGCGCCGCCCTCGTACTGGCAGGGCTCGTCGCGGAGGGCGAAACGCACGTTTCGCGCGTGTATCACATAGACCGCGGCTATGAGGCAATAGAGGAGAAGCTGCGCGGCCTCGGCGCCGACATCGAGAGAGTGCCCGAATAGGGCACGGAGGACCGGAAGTGCGAAGAATCGTCCTGGGCACAGCCGGACATATCGACCACGGCAAGACCGCTCTCATCAAGGCGCTGACCGGCGTCGACACCGACCGCCTGAAGGAAGAGAAAGAACGCGGCATTTCCATCGACCTGGGCTTCGCGCGGATCGACCTTCCCGACGGAACCCGAATGGGAATCGTCGACGTTCCGGGGCACGAGCGCTTCGTCAAGAACATGCTGGCGGGCGTGGGCGGGATTGACGCCGTTCTCTTCGTCGTCGCCGCCGATGAGGGCATAATGCCCCAGACCAGGGAGCACTTCGACATCATCTCTTTGCTCGGCATCAGGCATGCCGTCTTCGCGCTCACCAAGACCGATCTAGCCGGGCCAGAGATGGTGGAGCTGGTGCGCGAAGAGGTGGAGAAATTCGTCGAGAACACCCCGTTCGAGGACGCTCCGGTGGTCGCTACTTCCGCGACCACGGGCGAGGGCCTGGACGAGCTCATGCAGGCCATGATCGACGTGGTGGGGAAGATCGAAGACCGGTCAATAGGCGAAGCCGCGCGCCTTCCGGTGGACAGGGTCTTTTCCATGACCGGTTTCGGCACCGTGGTAACGGGGACGCTCTGGTCGGGGGCCATTGCGAGGGACGACCGGCTCGATGTGCTCCCCGGTGGCGTGAGCGTGCGAGTGCGGGGCGTTGAAGTGCACGACGAGAAGGTCGAGCGGGCCTACGCCGGGCAGCGGACGGCTGTCGCCCTTCACGGGGTGGACAGGGACGGCGTCGACCGCGGCGCATGCGTCGTTACCCCGGGTGAATTCGAAGTGACGTCCATGGTCGATACCGAGCTCTACCTTCTGCCGTCATATAAGAGGAAGTTGCGGGACGGCGCGCGCATACGCTTTCATCTCGGCTCGAGCGAGACCCTGGGGCGGGCATTCGTAGTGGGCGCGAACCAGGCAAACCCGGGGGAGAAGACTTTCGTACAGGTAAGGCTCGAGAAGCCGGTCGTGGCCGCCTTCGGCGACCGGTTCGTCGTAAGGACCTATTCGCCGCCGGCCACAATCGGGGGAGGCCGGGTCCTCGACACGAGAGCGGGCAGGCACAGGAAGAAGGACTCCCAAGTCGGCGAGTTTCTGGGTCTGCTTGCGGCCGGGACGCCCGATGAAATAGTCGAAGCCCATTTCAGGAGATACGCCCACGACGCTTCGCTGGAGGACGTCAGGAAACGCCTCACGCTCACCCGCCCCGAAGCCGCGTCGGTAGCGGTGTCGCTCGTCGAGAGGGGCCGGCTCTGCGAGACCGCCCCGGGAGCGTTCATTCACGCGGACGTGCTCGACGGCCTGGAGAGGGGCATCGCGGAGACGCTTGCGGCCTACCAGTCTCGCAACAAGCTCGAGTGGGGCATGTCCAAGGAAGAGCTGAGGGAGAAGACCGGGCTTCCGGACGGCCTGCTCAACTGGGTTCTCGACAGGCTCGCCGGCGAGGGCGGCGTGTTCGCGCGGAAGGGCAGGGTGAGGATGGGTTCGAGCGACGTTGAGCTCGGCCCGGGGGAGAAGGCGGCGAGGGACACCGTGCTGCGTCTGCTTGAAGACCGCATGTTCCAGACTCCCTCAGAGAGCGACATTGCCAGAGCCGCTCATACAGACGGCGCGACCCTGAACAAGGTCATGCGCCTCCTGGTGGAGGAGGGGACCGTGGTCAAACTCGATGCCGGCCTCTACGTGCACGGGCGGGCAATCGAGGAGGCCACAAGGAGGGTCACCGAATATCTCAACGAACACGGAGAGGCCACGGTGAGCGAACTCAAGAACGCCCTCGACACCACCCGCAAGTACGCCGTCCCCATACTCGAGCACCTCGACCGCCTGGGAGTGACCCGCCGGGCGGCCGACAAGCGCAGGCTGGTCTAGGCACCGGCTCCCCGTCCCCACTGAAACGTCGGGTATTGCGCGTGGAATGCCGGGATTGAGGATTGACGCTGAATGTGCTATAATCCCGCCTGTGGATTCCTGAGGCGCCCGGCCCGGAGATCTTCACGCCCATCCGCGCCCGAGCCCTCGGTAGAGAATCTAGCGGCAGGGAAAGCCAGGAGCTGCGGCCATGCACGGGAAGAAAGAGCCGGGGAAGCGCACCCCTTCGAAGGATCTCTTTGCGGGTTGCCTGCTGGGCCAGTGCCTGGGAGACGCTCTCGGGTTTCCGGTTGAAGGAACCCTGCCCGACGCCTGCTCGCTGTATGTGGAGAAGGTGCTGGAGGGGCTCATGAACCGGGATTTCGGCCCCGAGAAGATGGATATTTCGCCGTACACCCTCGGGCAATACACCGACGACTCCCAGCTGGCGCGGGAGCTCATGATCAGCTACGCGACCTGCGGCGAATTCGTTCCGGAGGACTACGCGAGGAGGATCTGCGAGATCTTCGCCGAACACCGCGTGGTCGGTTCGGGGATCGCGACCCTCCAGGCGGCTCTTCGCCTGAGGAGCGGCATTCCCTGGACGGAGGCGGCGGAGCCCGCGCCGTCCGCGGGTAACGGAACGGCCATGCGGGCGGGCCCCGTGGGGCTCATATACGGCGACGACCCGGCGAGGATGATTGAGGTCGCATACGATCAGGGGCGCATCACTCACATGGACAAGCGCTGCTCCGCCGGGTCGGTGGCTATCGCCGGAGCGGTCGCGCTGGCGTCCCGCTCGTATCCTCTGGACATGGGTGCTTTTCTGGGCACGCTCGGCGAGTGGGTACAGGTCTATCATGAGGAGTTCGCCCTCTACATCGAGGAGCTGGCCATCTGGACGAGGCTCGAGCCGGAAGTGGCCGTCATTCCGATCTCGAGGTGCGGCGTGGCGGCCGATCACGTAGACGCCTGGAAGTACATATCTCCTTTCGTGATCCCGAGCGTGCTCTGGAGCCTCTACTCCTTCCTTAGAACTCCGGAAGACTACTGGACCACGATCAAGACATCGATCGGCTGCGGCGGGGACGTAGATACCACCGCCGCCATGGCAGGCGCGATAAGCGGCGCATATCTCGGGCTCGAGGGCCTGCCCGGGCACCTGCTTACGATCGTCAACGACCGCGGCGACTGGAGTTATCACGAGCTCGTCAGTCTCGCCGAAACGTGTTTCCACATCGCCACCGGCCGGGAAGGAGAGAGAGCGGCCGCGTTGACATAGGCGGCCGCGATTCGTATACTTCCCCCTGTAGTGTTTTCTGGAAAGGATATCCGATGCCGCATAATCCCGTGGATTTGAGAAGCGATACCGTCACGAGGCCGACGCCTGAGATGCGCCGGGCCATCGCGGAGGCCGTCGTAGGCGACGATGTCTTCGGCGACGATCCGACCGTCAACGAGCTCGAGCGCCGTGCCGCCGAGATAACCGGCCGTGAAGCCGCCCTTTTCGTGCCGAGCGGAAGCATGGGGAATGAAGTCGCCGTCATGGCTCACACGAGGCGCGGCGACGAAGCTATCGTCGAGACGGGCTCGCACATTTACAACTATGAGGCGGCAGGGCCCGCCGTACTGTGCGGTGTGCAGCTGGCTCCGCTCACCGGGGAGATGGGCATACTCACGGCCGCAAGGATCGAGAAGGCCATACGCCCCGATGACCCGCACGAGCCCGTAACCCGTCTCATCTGTCTGGAGAATACTCACAACAGGGCGGGCGGAGTGGTCTATCCGCTGGAGACAATGCGCGAGATCTATGGCCTGGCGGAGGCGAGGGGCCTCAAGGTGCATCTCGACGGCGCGAGAATATTCAACGCGGCCGTGGCTTCGGGAATCGATGCGGGGGAATACTGCGCGCTCTGCGATTCAATGATGTTCTGTCTATCGAAGGGCCTCGGCGCGCCGATAGGGTCGGTGGTGGTCGGCGACCGGGATTTCATAAAGCGGGCCCACCGGAACAGGAAGCTCTTGGGCGGCGGCATGAGACAGGCGGGCATTATCGCCGCCGCGGGCGTCTACGCGCTCGAGAACAACATCGGGCGCCTCGCGGATGACAACGCGCGCGCGCGCAGGCTCGCCGAGTCCGTCTCCGGGGTTCCGGGCGTCGCCATCGATCTCGAGACGGTGCAGACTAACATCGTCGTGGTTGACGTCGCGGGCAGCGGTCTGGGTATGGACGAGGCGATTTTAAGGCTTGAGGAAGAGGGAATCCTCGTGCTACCGTTTGGCGGCACTACGATAAGAGCGGTCACGCATCTTGACATAGACGATGATGACATAGACCGGGCGACTATGGCGTTCGAAAAGGTCTTCGCTGGACCCGCATAGACAACTAATGGCAAAGTACCGCTGGAAGATAGAAAAACCGGAGCCCGCCGACATAAAGAGACTCGAATATTCTCTCGACGTGACTCCGATAACGGCGACGGTGATGGCCGCGCGCGGCATCGTAGACGAGTCCGGTGCGCGGAGCTTTCTCGACCCGGCGCTCGCGGACTTGTCGGACGGCATGCTGCTTCCGGACGCGGCGGCGGCGGTCGAGAGGCTCATGAAAGCGGTATTCGACGATGAGCACATCGCCGTTCTCGGCCATGACGACGCGGACGGCATAACGGCCACGACCATCGTCTTCGGGTCCTTGAAAGAAATCGGCGCGGACGTGTCGTATTACATTCCGGACTCGCCCACCGAGGGCCTCGGGCTTTCCAGGCATCTCATCGACCGTTTCAAAGGGATGGGCGTCTCGCTCATAATCACGGTCGACTGCGGCGTCTCCTGCAGGGATGAGGTCGCGTACGCCAGCGAGCTCGGAATAGACACTATCATCACAGACCACCACGAACCCCCCGCGGAGATACCGCCTGCGGTTGCCGTGATAGACCCGAAGCGCTCCGACTCGAAGTACGGATTCCGGGACCTTGCCGGATGCGGCGTTGCCTACAGGTTCATGGAGATCTTCGCCGAGTCATACCGGAAGACCGGCAGCCCCCCTTCCATGGACGGGATGCTCGGCATGGCCGCGCTCGGAACTTTCGCCGACCGCGTCCCCCTGGTCGGCGAAAACCGCATCATCGTCTATCACGGAGTGCGGCAGATCGCCAGCAGGAAGATCACGCCTTTCGTCACCCTGCGGTCCCACATATGGGTCGACGAGGACTCGACCATGACGGAGATTCTCGCCAAGATCGTTCCGCTGATCGGGGCTTCGCGTTCCAGCGAGGGCGGCAACCTCGGATGCGAACTCCTGCTCTCGACGGAGGAAGAGGACGCCGAGGAGATATTCGGCACGCTGGTTCTGGAGCGGGAGCGGAAGAAGGAGAAGGCGCGCAGGGCGTTCAGCAGGGTGATAGAGGAGTTCGAGGCGCGCGATTTCGGCGATGCGAAGGTGATCGCCTTCAGCGTCGATAACCTCCCCGACAAGACCGTCGGGTACTGCGCCTCGAGAATCGCGGACCGGGAGAACAAGCCCGTTCTCATAATCGCCACCAAGGGTGACAAGAGCATCGGCGAGGCCCGCGCCCCCAAGGGAATCGACCTCGTTGAGGCCCTGACCGCGAACAAGAGTCTCCTCCTCGGTTATGGCGGCCATAAGCAGGCGGCGGGTTTCTCTATCGACCCCGCTAACGCCGGCGCAATGCTCGAAGGTTTCTCTTCTTTTCTCGAGGCGAGGATCGATCCCAGGATTCTCATTAAAGAAATCAGCATTGAAGCTAAACTCAAACATGATGACATGCGGATCGACACCTTCAGGGCGCTAATGCGCCTCGAACCTTTCGGGGAATGCAACCCGCGCCCGGTTTTTGTGCTTGAATCTTTGGACCGAAGTGTGTTTAAAGAGATTGATGGGCAGTGGAGGCTTGGGGAAGTCGCAGTATCGAGCGAGGATTCCGGAGCTATGGATTTCTTGAAGTCGGGAGAGAAGGTGAGTCTCGCGTTCAGTCCGTTCAGTGAAGGAAGTGTAAGGCTGATCGACATGATCGACTTCAAGAAGTCGTCGTAGGAAGGGGGGTTCAGGCTCACGAGAATGCCAAGCACTAGGACCGCCAGAGCTTCTAAGGCGAACAAATCCGGCGCCAGCAAAAATACCAGGTCGCTTGCACGGAAGATTGAGGGAATAGACCGGAGGATGCAGGCCGCGCTCGAGAAAGGGGATTTTGACGCAGCCAAGCAGCTCGCGGAGGAACAGGAGCGACTTCTGGATCACCTGATGCTTTTCAAGGGACCGGCGTAGGACGCCTACACTTATGCCTCGCAGAAAACAGGCTTCGCTTTTTGTTGTCGCCACCCCCATTGGCAATCTCAGCGACATAACCTACAGAGCAATAGAGGTTCTCGGTAGCGTCACCTTCATCGTTTCCGAAAACGTCAGGAAGACGAAGAACCTTCTCTCCCATTACGGCCTCAGGACCCCTGTGAGGAGCTACAGGGAGGCCAACTCCCGTCGGGCCATTCCGAAGATCATGGAGACCCTCGCCGGCGGGGAGAGCGTCGCCCTTGTGGCGGAGGCCGGCACGCCCGGGATATCCGACCCGGGCAGGGACCTGGTCGACGCGGCGTACCGCGGGGGATTCGCGGTCGTACCCGTGCCCGGCGCGAGCGCCGCAGTCGCCGCCGTCTCGGCGGCGGGCATGGGCGAGGCGCGCTTCGTTTTCGAGGGCTTCCTTCCGCGCCGGAGGGCCAGGCGCCTGAAGAGACTCGCCGAGCTCGCCGATGACGACAGGCTGCTTGTGTTTTTCGAGGCGCCGCACCGGCTGGCCGCCTGCCTTGCGGATATGGCGGAGGTGCTTGGCGACAGGAATTGCCTTGTTGCACGCGAAATCACTAAGATGTATGAGGAGATGTCGAGGGGCAGGCTCGCCGGTCTCGCGCGGGAGTACTCCCAGACGAGGCCGCGGGGAGAGTTCGTGATCGTCTGCGAGGGGGCGGGCGCAGGCACCCGTGCCGGCCCGGGAGGGCGAGTCGACTTCGATGCCCTGCGCGATGAAGCTGTCGGGCTCATAGAGAGCGGAATGAGAAAGTCTGAGGCCGCGAAGACGATTGCGGCGAGATACGGGCTCAGGCGAGGCGACGTCTATTCGCTTCTCACGCGGAAAGGCGCCGCGGACTGAGGCAAGAGAGGCACATGAAATATCTTGAACTGAGAGACGCGCGCCCTTCCGACCGGGAGGCCGTGTTTGATTTCTGCAGGAACACGTGGCCGGGTTTCGGTGACTACATCCAGCTGGTCTGGGACAGGTGGATCAAGGAAAAGGGCGGCAGGTTCATTCTGGCGGAGCTCGAAGGGAAACCGGTCGGCATCGCGAAGGTAAGCGAGTTTGCGAAGGGGGAAGTGTGGCTTCAGGGCCTGAGGGTCGCGCCGCACCTCAGGAAGAAGGGGATTGCGAACGAAATAAACAACGAGGTGCTGCGCACGGTGAAACGCATGAACCCGCGCGCAGTCCGCTTCTGCACCAATACGCGTAACCGGGCCAGCCGGCGCATAGGCGAGAAGTTCGGATTCGAGCTGGTGGCGCGCTTTCGTTTCTTCTGGGTCAGGTCGCGGAAGGGCAGAGTGAGGGGAAGGGTCGCGGGCATGGACGACTTCGAGGCTGTCTATGATTTCATGAAGAGCTCGAAGTTTCTGAAGGCCTCCAGGGGACTGATCGCCGAGGGCTGGGTGTTCCGCGAGTTCTCCGCCCGCCTCCTGAGGGACTATATCAAGAGCGGGGCGGTCACGATCATTGACGGGAAGGGCGGGATATCGGGCCTCGCTGTTTACACGATCGACCAGGAGGAGGATTCAGACCTGGTATCGCTCGGGTTCGTGGACGGCAACGTGACCGCCATAAAGGCGCTCGCGAGAAACGCGTTCTACATGGCGGCCGCCGGCGGCCTCAAGTACTGCTCGGCCGCCGTGCCGACCACGTACTATGCGAGACTGTTGCGTCGGTCCGTCTACGATAAGAGCGAGACGGCCGGCCAGGTCATATACGAGCTCGGCGGCGAGCGGCTTCGCCGCAGGTGACGCTTCCGGCGGGGGCAGGCAGAAGCATGAGATGGATTTACAGACATCCCTGCGTTTACAACTTCCTGGACTCCGCGCTCTCCCTGTCGCTTGCGGACAGGGTGAGGGGCAAGGTCTTCCCGCGGCTCGAGTCTTCTTCGCTGCTTGAGATCGGCGTGGGATCCGGCAAGAACATGAATCTCCTGGCCGCTCCCGTGCGGGTCGGGGTGGACACTTCGCTCGATATGCTGGAGTTCACGCGATCCAGGTTCCGGGAGGTGGGGCTTGTCGCCGGTGACGCCGCGCGGCTTCCGCTGAGGGACGGGAGTTTCGATACGTCGGTGTTCTGCTATGTGCTTCGCGGGCTCAAGAGCCCTGCAGACGCCGTCAGGGAAGCCCTGAGGGTTTCTTCGAGAGTGGTGATCATTGACTATGACAGGCCCTTCTATATCCCGCGTTTCATCTGGGACCACGTCATCAACCGCTTGGGGCGCACCCTCTACGGTTCCAGGAACCTCGATTATGCATATATCGAGAAACTGGGGGCGAACAAGGAGATACTGAGGTATTATGGAGGTCTGTACAGGGTGGTGATCCTCAGGGCGCGCCCGCTCTGACGGCGAGATCACTCAGGGAAACAGGAATGGAAAAGACCGATCCCAGGACGGAAGTGAAGACCGCTCTTCAGGAGACGCTCCAGGACGGGAGCGCCCGTTGCATGATGTGCGGGCGACATTGCGTCATTGCGCCGGGCGAGTGCGGGTTCTGCAGGACCAGGCGGAACGACAGGGGAACGGTCAGGGGCATAGTCCACGGCGCGGTCTCGACTATTGCCGTGGCCCCGATCGAGGCCAAGCCCATCTTCCATTTCCTCCCCGGCTCCAGGTGGCTTTCGCTCGGAGGCCTGGGCTGCAACTTCAGATGCTCCGGCTGCCAGAATCATGAAATCGCATGCGCCGACCCCTGCGCGGACGGTCTCGGGCAAGCCAGGTACATGGAACCGGGAGAGGTCGTGGATGAAGCCCTCGCCAAGGGCTGCCAGGGCATATCCTGGACCTATAACGAGCCGACCATGTGGCTCGAATACACGATCGAGACCAGCGACCTGGCCCGGAGGGAGAACCTCTACACCAGTTACGTGACGAACGGTTACATGACGCATGACGCTCTCGATCTCATCGGGCGCCACCTGGACGTCTACAGGTTCGACCTCAAGGGATTCTCGGCCGAGTCTTACTCGAAGATAGCGGGAATAGACGACTATGAGATCATCCTGGAGAACGCCCTGAGGATCAAGAGCAGGTACAAGGCTCACGTCGAAGTCGTGACCAACGTGATTCCCGGCATAAACGACGCGGACATCGAGCTCGGGAGACTTGCGACCTGGATAGCCACGAGGCTCGGTAAGCGGACCCCCTGGCATGTCACGCGCTTCGTTCCGCAGCCCGGGCTGCCCGGCGTGCCCGAGACCCCGGTCGAGACCCTGGACCGGGCGCGCAGAATAGGAATCGACGTCGGGCTGCTTTATGTCTACACGGGAAACGTGCCTGGCTATCCCGGCGAGAACACCTACTGTCCCAAATGCGGTCGCGTTGTCGTGGGCCGGGCCAACAGGGCGGTGTTCGCCAACTACATACGCGAGCGCGATGCCGACGACGCTTATGGCGGTCACAGGTCAGCCAGCGGCAAGCCGCTGGACGGAGTCTGCGCCCATTGCGGCCAGCGCATAGTCGGCCACTGGTTCGAACCCGAGCCCGAGAAGACCCAGCCGCGAGAGCACACCGGCCGAAAAACACCTTGATTCCTGACAGGGCCTCGCCTCATACTGGGGTTGCGGGGCGATTGGCACTCAGGGACGTTACCATCCGGATAATCACGGCGAGCATCCAAGAGAGTAACTGGAAGCAGTGGATTACTCCGCCGGAGACACGGAGGTGAGGGCCCATGTCGATGTTCATGCTTAAATCCATTCTCGCGGTCGTCTTCATGGCTGCGGGCGCCGCGGCCGTACTCGCGATGCTGAGCCTCATGGGAGTGACGGAGCACAAAACGAGTCCGCTGTCGCTCCGCAGGCTGCACAGGGCCATGGGGTGGATCTTCATAATCCTGCTGATCGTAACCAGTATCATCTGCATTCATTATGTGGCGCGTGTCGGCGACCGGATCTCGAATCGCGCCGCCCTGCACGGCGTTGCGGCGCTTGCCCTGATCGGCGTGCTGGCGGTGAAGATAACGATCGTCAGGTGGTTCAAGGGCCTGCTCAACTTCGTGCCGCCAATGGGCATTATCGCTTTCGTGCTGGCCGTAGTCGTCGCAGGCACTTCAGCGGGCTATTTCTTCGTGCGGGAAGCCGCCTCCGGCGGCGCCGGCGCGGAAGGTGAAGTCGCGGTGGGTGAGGGCGCGGCAGGTGAGGGTGCGGTCGGAACGGCCGCGGGAGGATCAGCCCTGGGAGAGGCGGCCGCCGGGCGCCTGGTTTTCGAGGCTCACTGCAGCTCATGCCACGCGACCGACAATGACGAGTCCGGCTATGCGCCCGGCCTGAAGGGCTTCTTAAAGAAGGACGCGCTTCCGGAGAGCGGCAGGCCGGCCACCGTGGAGAACGTGATAAGCCAGCTCAGGGAACCGGTCGGCACGATGCCGTCCTTTAACTCGCTCTCCGGGAAGGAGACCGCCGACCTCGTCGAGTATCTTAAGACGCTCTAGCCGGGGCTTCGGGGTCCGGCTCAAGGATTCAGATAGCCCGGGGCTCTCGACTCGATACTTTTTCGGTGAAGGGAGGTGACGAAAATGAACAGGATGGTGATCTTCCTATTGCTGGCCGTCATGGTCGGCAGTGTCGTGGTGAGTTATGCCCAGGAGAAGAAAGAGGAGATGGCAAAGATGGATCCGGTGACTGAGCTGGCGAAGTCAGTCGAGCGGGGCTTCGCTCTCTTCAGCGACAAGAAGCTGGGTACGTCGGGGAAGACCTGCAATGACTGTCACATGAACGGTGGCATGAAGGACGCCAAGATGGGCGACATGACCCTGAAGGCGTTCGACAATCTCGGGGCCAAGTACCCCATGTTTATGGCGGGGGCCAAGAGGGTCATGACGCTGGATCAGGTCGTGAATTACTGTATCACGAACCCTCTTAAGGGCCAGGCGCTGGCGTGGGACGACCAGAGGCTTACGGACCTGGTCGCATATTGCGCTTCTGTGAAGCCGGCCAAGGTGGAGAAAACAAAGTAGCCCGGATGGGGTCAGGTCTTGAATTGCACAGGGGTCAGGTCTTGAATTGCACAGGGGTCAGGTCTTGAATTGCACACCTGGCCCCTCTTTCCGTCCGCCGGCTCCCGTTCTTGACCTCGCGGCGACCGGGTGATATGAATCGACCACGCGTGGGAACCTGCTGCCCCTTGCCGTCATCCAAAGGGGAGAACCGCGCGGATCCTGTGACACCCGAATACTCATGTGGAGTGGGACGACATGAATGACCATACGCTGCACTCTTACGATGTGATCACAGTCGGCGGAGGGCTGACCGGACTGAGGGCGGCCCTAGAAGCAGCAAGAGGCGGTTGCTCAGTAGCGGTCGTGTCCAAAGTGCATCCGCTTCGGTCCCACTCGGTCGCCGCCCAAGGAGGCATCAACGCATCGCTGGCCAACTCCCCCGGGGGCGAGGACGACTCCTGGGAACTCCACGCCTTCGATACCGTGAAGGGCTCGGACTATCTCGCCGACCAGGACTCTGTGGAGATAATGACGAGGGAGGCCCCGGGCGCAGTAATCGAGATGGAGCACATGGGCACCGTCTTCTCGCGCTTCGACGACGGCCGGATCGCCCAGCGCCCGTTCGGGGGAGCCGGGTTCCCCCGTACCTGTTATGCCGCGGACCGCACCGGCCGGAACCTTCTCCACACCCTTTACGAGCAACTGACGGCGGTGGACATCACGTACTATGACGAGTACTTCGCTACATCGCTTGTGCTGGAAGACGGGAGGTGCACCGGCCTCGTGGCCATGAACATCGCCGACGGGACGCTGCACGGTTTCCGGGCGAAGGCCGTGCTCCTGGCCACGGGAGGCTACGGCCGCCTTTTCGCGCGCTCGACCAACGCCCTGATTAACACCGGCGACGGCGCGGCGCTGGCCTTCCGCGCCGGCGTGCCGCTGAAGGACATGGAGTTCATTCAATTCCATCCGACCACGCTCTTCGGCACCAATATCCTCATCACGGAGGGCGCGAGGGGCGAAGGCGGCTACCTTTACAACAACAGGCACGAACGCTTCATGAGGGACTATGCCCCCGAGGCCATGGAACTCGCGCCGCGCGACATCGTGGCGAGGGCGATACAGACCGAAGTAAACGAGGGCCGGGGATTCGAAGACGAATACGTTCATCTCGACCTCACGCATCTGGGGCGCGAGAAGATCACCGAGCGGCTGCCGGGCATACGGCAGATCGCACTGGACTTCGCGGGAGTCGACCCGGTCGCCTCGCCCATTCCCGTCCAGCCCGGCCAGCACTACTCCATGGGCGGTGTGGCCTGCGGTAACGACGGAGCGACTGCGATTCCAGGGCTATACGCTGGCGGCGAATGCGCATGCGTGAGTGTCCACGGCTCCAACCGCCTCGGGGGAAACTCGCTTCTCGAGACCGTGGTCTTCGGGAAGCTCTCCGGGGCGGCGATGGCAGCGGCCTGCGCGCAAGCCGGGGCGCCCTCCGGGGAGGCCGCGAAGGCGAAGGTCGCGGGTGAACGCTCCCGGATTGACGAGCTTCTGGGCCGACGCGGGGGCGAACACGTCGCCGGACTCAGGGCGGCTATCAGGAATACCCTGTTCGAGAACTTCGGCGTGTACCGGAGCGGGGCGAAGATGGAGAAGGGCCTGGCGGAGGTGCGGGACCTCAAGGAGCGATGCAGAAAAGTCTATATCGACAGCAAGTCCCGGGTCTTCAACCAGGCGCTTGTATACGCTCTGGAGCTCCAGGCCATGATGGAAATCGGTGAGGTCGTGGCGATGGGCGCGCTTGCCAGAGAAGAGAGCCGCGGCGCGCACGCACGTGATGACTACCCCGGGCGCGACGACGTGAACTTCCTCGTGCACACCATGACCTATCTCCGCGACGGGCAGGCCGAACTCGAGTACGCGCCCGTCAGGCTCGGAAGGTTCCCGGTGAAGGAGCGTGTCTACTGATGATAATCCTCAAGATCCGCCGTTTCGACCCCGATGAGGGGAAGAGCCGTTACGATACCTTCGAGATCGAGCCCCGGCCGGGCATGTCCGTGCTGGGCGCCCTCTTTCAGGTTCAGGACGAGATCGACGACTCACTCTCACTGAGATATTCCTGCCGCGGGGCCGTCTGCGGCAACTGCGCCATGCTGATTAACAGGGTGCCGCGGCTCGCCTGCCGCACGCAGGTCGAGGTGCTGCTTGCCGGCGCCGCAGAGGTGGACCTGAAGCCATATGCCGCGCTCGAAGCGAAGGTCGAGTGGGACCCGGAGAGCGAGGTCCTCATCGAACCCCTTCCGCATCTTCCGGTCATCAAGGACCTTGTCGTGGACATGACCCGGTTCTTCGAATACTACCGCGCCGTGGAGCCGGTTCTCAAGCCCGCGCGCGGGCCGGGCGAGGGCGAGTACCTTATGGACCCGGCGGCCGTGCGCGCGCTCGAGCCCTACACCAACTGTATTCTGTGCGCCGCGTGCTTCGGTGCATGCCCGGTGAACGCGGAGGATCCCGGCTACATGGGCCCCGCCGCGCTCGCCAAGCTCTACAGGTTTCACATCGACACCAGGGAGCCGGATGACGATGCCCGGCTCATGCTCGCCAACGACCGGGGGGGCTGGTGGAGTTGTCGATTCCATACCAACTGCAAGAAGGTCTGCCCCAAGCAGGTTCCACCGAACATGGCGATAGGCGCCGCGCGCCGGGAGATATCCGACGCCGGCAAAGCCCCCGACGGGGTCAGGTCTTGAAATGCACAACGGGGTCAGGTCTTGAAATGCACAACGCCATCCGGAACCAGACGAGGTGATTTGAAATGACCGAACGCGTAGGGGACGAGTTTCAGGAGAAGACCAAGTACCATCGCGACAGGATGCCCGGCGGCGGGCTCGACTGGGCCTCGAAGCCCGAAGTCTACAAAGAGTACCCGGATGCCCCGAGAATCGAACTCGCCTGCAAGAGCAAGAGGGAGACCCTGCCCCTGGATGAAGCTCTGCTCAAGCGCAAGAGCATAAGGCACTACGCGAAGGACCCGCTCACGCCCGACGACCTCTCATACCTGCTCTGGGCGTCGACCGGAGTGCGGAGGACCGAGCGGGGCTCCGAGTTTCGGACTGCGCCGTCGGCGGGCGCGCTCTATCCGATTGAGACATATGTCGTGGTGAACAGGGTCGAGGGAATACCGGCCGGTGTCTACCACTACTCGGTGAAGGAGCACTGCCTGGAGGCCATCAGCGAGGGGGACTTCTCGAGCGAGATCGCCATCGCCGCGCTGGGCCAGAAGATGTGCATGGAGGCGGCGGCCATCCTAGTCTGGACGGGCATATTCCAGAGGTCCAGGTGGAAGTACGGGCAGCGCGCATACAGATACATATATCTCGATGCCGGTCACATCGGCGAGAACCTGGCGCTGGCCGCGACGGCGATCGGCCTGGGCTCGTGCCAGATCGGCGCGCTCTTCGACGAAGAGGTGAATAAGATAATCGGCGTGGACGGGGCCGAAGAGAGTGTGGTTTACATGAGCGTTGTCGGCAAGCCCCACCTGGGCTAGCCGCCTGAGGAGGTTTTGAGATGGCAACTGAGATACGCAAGCTTCTGGGCCCGGAGGCCGACTACCTGCTGGGCCACAAATGTGAGACAATCCCCAGGGAGAACCTCCATCTTCCTGGCGGCGACTTCATCGACCGCGTCGTCAGGGAGTCGGACCGACCGATTCAGGTGATGCGCAGCATGCATGCGCTCGCCGGCACCGGAAGGCTCGCCGGCACCGGATACGTCTCCATCCTGCCGGTCGACCAGGGCATCGAACATACGGCGGGCGCGTCCTTCGCCCCGAATCCAATGTACTTCGATCCCGAGAACATTGTAAGGTTAGCAATTGAAGGCGGCTGTAACGGCGTGGCCTCGACCCTCGGGGTTCTCGGCTCGGTGGCGCGCAAGTATGCCCACAGAATCCCGTTCATACTCAAGATCAACCACAATGAGCTCCTGACCTATCCCAACAAACACGACCAGATCCTGTTTGCGAGCGTGGACCAGGCTTTCGATATGGGAGCGGTCGCTGTCGGGGCTACTATATACTATGGGTCGGCGGAGAGTAACCGGCAGATCGTCGAGATATCGGAATCTTTTGAATACGCCCATGAGCTCGGCATGATGACCATACTCTGGGCATATCTCCGGAACCCAGCGTTCAAAAAGGACAAGGACTATCACCTGGCCGCCGACCTTACAGGCCAGGCCAACCATCTCGCCGCGACCATAGAGGCCGACATCGTCAAGCAGAAGCAGCCCGAGAACAACGGCGGCTTCACGGCGGTCGGCTTCGGCAAGACCCATGAGAAGGTCTATACGGAGCTGACGAGCGACCATCCAATCGACCTCACGCGCTACCAGGTGGCGAACTGTTACATGGGCAGGGTGGGACTCATAAACTCCGGCGGCGCGTCCGGCGAGAACGACATGGCCCAGGCGGTGAGGACAGCAGTCATCAACAAGCGCGCGGGAGGGATGGGTCTTATCTCCGGGAGGAAGGCGTTTCAAAAACCGATGGCGGACGGCATTGCGATCCTCAATGCCATACAGGATGTATATCTCTCGAACGAGGTGACGATAGCGTAATATGCACAGACTCGTGCTCTTGAGACATGGTGAAAGCACCTGGAATAAGGAGAACAGGTTCACGGGCTGGACCGACGTCGGCCTTTCGGCGAGGGGCGTGGAGGAAGCCCACAAAGCCGCGGCTCTCCTTTCACAGGAAGGCTACGTTTTCGACATCGCCTTCACTTCAGTTCTGAAACGGGCCATACACACCCTCGACATCGTGCTCGAGGAGATGGGGCTGCTGCACATACCGGTGGAGAAGTCCTGGAGACTCAACGAGCGGCATTACGGCGCGCTCCAGGGCCTCAACAAGGCCGAGACGGCCGCGAAGTTCGGCGCAGAAAAGGTAATGGAGTGGAGACGCAGCTATGACGTGAAGCCGCCGCCCCTGGATAAATCGGACCCGCGGTATCCCGGGCACGATCCGCGCTACAGAGACATGAATGAAAGTGACATACCGCTGACCGAGAGCCTGGCGGATACCGTCGCGCGTTTTCTTCCCTACTGGCACGAGGCGATAGCCCCGGCGATCGAGTCGGGCCGCCGCGCCATCATCTCCGCCCATGGGAACAGCCTGCGGGCGCTCGTCAAGTACCTCGACGGCCTCTCCGATGATGAGATCGTACGGCTGAACATACCGACAGGCATACCGCTCGTCTACGAACTCGACGACGGACTCAAGCCGTTGAGGTCCCGCTATCTCGGTGACCCGGAAGATGTCGAGCGCGCCAAACGGTCTGTCGCGGACCAGGCCGGGCCCACGGGGTCAGACCCCGGGGTCAGGTCTTAAAATGCACAAGCCCGGGCTGCTCCGGGTCAGTCCTGCTCGCCCGCTCTTCTTGCGAGAGCCGCGACCGTGTTCCGGTGCAGATGAAGATACCGCGCAATCTCCGTGATGGTGTAGCCCCAGCGCTCCCGCGCCTCCGCGATCTGCCGGCCTGTCCGGGGGCTTCCCCCCGTCGCGCGCAGTATCTCCGAGAGCGGCGGCCGGTCCGCGTGGCGCTGCACACGGGGAAAGTCGCGCTCGGCCCTCTTGCGGGCAAGTTGCGCCGAGAAACCGGACACAAAGGCCTCGTTTCCCAGAAAGACACCTCCCCGGATGTTCTCCAACGGGCTGGTGGCCTTGAGGCCGTCCTCCACGAATCTGACGAATGCGGTCCGCGCCCTCGCCGGAGACCTGGCGAACTGTCCGAGCAGCCATTCGCTGGCCAGGAACGAGGGCTTCGGGTCGCGTCCCAACGTGGCAAGATAGCTGGACCAGCGCCAGTCGCCGCATTCTCGAACAAGACCCGCTCTCACCGGGTTGAGCACGACGTAGCGGCACACTTCAAGCAGGTACGCCTCCCTGTCGACGAGAATGGACTTGAACCTTCCCTGGAAGACGTGGCCGACGGAAGCATGGCGGCAATGGAACCTCTGCGCGTATACCCCGTTGATCTGCCGCATCCCCCTCGAGAGCGCTCCGCTGGGTGTCATCAGCACCAGGTGGTAGTGATTCGGCATGAGGCAATAGGCGTAACACTGCCACCCGCAGTCGCCGGCGACATCCCCCAGGATGGAGAAGAAACACCGGTAATCCACTGCGTCCCGGAAGATCGTCTGTTTGGCGTTTCCCCGTGAAGTGATGTGGTAGACACCTCCCGGGGCTTCAATGCGTATCGGTCTTACCATAGCGGGCATTTACAATTGCAACCTCCGTGCCAGATTCGGAGGGAATGGTGGGGCCACCGGGTGTTGTGCATTTCAAGACCTGACCCCTTGTGCATTTTAAGACCTGACCCCCTCATGGGGAGCTTGACTCGGGCGGGGCGGCGGGCGACGATTGATGCGGTGATGATGATGGGATGGGAAAAGACAATCGCAACGCTGCTGCTTCTGACGCTCCCCCGCGTATGCTCCGCGGGTTCCACCGGTGTCGTCATCAATGAAGTACTGTACGATCCCGACGGGGCGGACGCCGGTCGGGAGTTCATAGAGCTCTACAACGGAACCGGTGCCGACATATGTCTGCACTATCATGAAGTGGCGACCGGGAACGGCGCGCATGCCGGGAGGTGGAAGAGCGAGTGGCAGGGCACGCGCGCTGACACCATAAGAGCAGGCGGTTTCTTCGTCATAGGGGAGGAGGCCGTCCGGCCCGCGCCCGATTTCATAACCTCGCTTGACCTTCAAAATGGACCCGACGCCTGCCGGCTCGACTCGCCCGGGTCCGCCGCGGACGTAGTGGGCTGGGGCGCCCATGACTTCGCAGAGTACTACGAAGGCTCTCCGGCAACGGGGCCGGCGGCGGGCTCGAGCCTGGGCCGCAGCCCCGACGGCATCGACACGGGCGACAACTCGGCTGACTTCTCCCCGTTCCCCGCGCCTTCCCCGGGCGACTTCAATCACCCGCCATTCGACCTCGCCGTAACCAGGGCCTGCCTGTCCCGCTATGCGCAACCCGGCCACGCCGCGCTTCAGGTGATCTCGAACATCGCGAATGTCGGCGGGAGCTCGTGCGGCGCCGGCGCCTGGGTGCATCTGGCGTGTTGCGGCTGCCGGGACTCGTCGCGGCTCGATGCGGACATCGAGCCGGGCGCATACCGCAGGATCGCCGTCGACATCCCCAATGTCGGAGAGGGACTTCACGGCGCCCGCCTCTGGCAGACGCACCCTCTCGACAGGTGGCATCACAACGACACGCTCGCGACTAGCATCCTCATCTGGCCCGCGCCGGTGGTGGTCAACGAGTTCATCTTCAAGCCGGCCTCAGGCGGATGCGAGTGGGTGGAGGTCCTGAATAGAAGCGCATCGTTCGTAAGCCTCGAGGGCTGGACGCTCGAGGACTCGGGCGGTAAGCGGAGGCAGCTGGCTGAAGCGGGCCCCCTGCTCGCGCCGGGAGGTTATCTCCTGCTCGTCGAGGACGAGGACGACTTCCTGGCCGCCTACCCGGGCGCGGGCTGCGCCGCACTTAAGCCGGCCGGGGGCTGGCCGACCCTCAACGATACAGAAGGCCCGCGCGGCTACGCCGACATGGTCGTCCTGCGGGACGCCTTCGGGACACGCGTGGATTCGGTTGCATACAGCGCGGCCTGGGGCAAGCCCGGGCGCTCCGTCGAGAGGATCGACTCCCAGGCTAAATCGGAGCGTGCCTCCAACTGGTCGCCGCACTACGGGTCGTCGCCGGCAAGCCCGGGCCGGCCGAACAGCGTGTCGGTGACTTTCTCCGAGCCCGGGGGCTATCTCAAGATCCGGCCGGGGACTTTTTCGCCGGACGGCGATGGCGCCGATGACCTGCTCTCGGTCTCGGTTGAAATGCCGGCACCGGCGGTCGTGAGGCTCAAGGTGTTCGACATCAACGGCCGGCCGTTCAAGACGCTTCTGGACGGGGACCTGGTTGAGGAGAGAAGGATCACCTTCTGGGACGGCAGCGTGAAGGACGGGCGCCCGGCGCCGATCGGAGTCTATATAGTCCTTCTGGAGGCCTCGCCCACCGGCGGCGGGCGGACGATTCACTCGAAGATGCCTGTCGTGCTGGTGCGGAGGTGAGGGTCATGGAGAAACATGCCCGTCCGCGTCTCGGCGGGGCTCTGGCGCTCTCCGGCCTGTTTGTTTCATGCCTTTTCCTGGCCGCCCCCTCCGAGGCGGCCTTCGAACTCAGGCCGTTTTCCCCGGCGGAGCGAAGCTGTTCGGGTCCCGAAGCCCTGGGCCTCGTGGACGGTTCGACCAGCTCGGTCTTTCACGCTTCGGGCGCGCGCCGGTCCGAAGGCGTTGTGGACGCGTACGGCTACCGGCCTTTCGGCGTCGCCGGCATCGACGTCGTCGCTCTCCGCGGCAAAGTCACCCTGAGCGGCGGCCGGGCCGGGGCATGTTTCTCCTATAGCGGCCTCGCGGCTCCCGGCTACTTCGAGCAGACCGCGGCTTTCTCAGTTGCCCTCCGCCGCGGCGACCTCTGGCTCCAGCCCGGGCTGAGGCTGGGCGAGGCCATATCTCCCGGTCTCTACGAAGGCCGCTGCATGGCTTTCGACCTCCTCATATACGCGCGCGTCACTCCCCGGCTCAGGGTCAGTTTCGATATCGGCAACGCCTTCGCCTCCGGCCTGGGCGTCGCGGGTGGCGGCGTTCCACGGCGGGTGGGCGCGGGCGTCGGGTACGCGGTCTCGGGGTCGGCGGCCTGCGGCTTCCGGCTGGAGAAAGAGAACGGCCTCCGTACGGCTTATGCCACGGGCCTCGAGTGGCGTGCGATGCGTGGAATACTCGTGAGGCTGGGCTCATCGACTTTCCCGATGGAGTTCTCGTTCGGCCTCGGTCTTCGCGCCGGAGGGCTGGGCCTGGACGTTTCATCGACCGTCAACTTCGATCTGGGGATGACACATGAAGCCGGTATCGCCTACTCATGGCAGTAGCGTCACTCCACGGACGGCGCCGTCAGGTTTCGGACGTTTCAGGGCGATGCCCGCGCCGAGAACCGACAGGTACGCCTGCCCGCTGGCACGCTTGTTGCCATATATAGGCAACAAGTTTGTCTGGCGGGCGGATGGTTCCCGCGCTGATAATCCCGCCCGCCTTTCAAACCCCTGCCGGCGACCCGCCCGTCCGGACATGGAGGCTCTATTGACCGCGAACCGGGCCTGTGTTAGCTTCACTCCAAGAAATGCGCATATCAAAGAAGAACATCTGGTGGCTGTCCCTACTCGTCGGCTTTCTAATCTACGCGGGCATCATCGAGCCCTACTGGATAAGGGTGGAGACCCACAACCTCACCATACGGGGGTTCCCGGACGAGCCCGTGTGCATTGTCCATATAGCGGATACTCACACGACCCGGGTCGGCTTGAGGGAGAGGAGACTCGTGAAGATAGTGCGGGAGATCGGGCCTGACTATGTCTTCATCACAGGTGACCTTCTTAAAGGGCGCAGCTCGCTCGCAGAAGGCCTCGCGTTTACCTCCATGCTGCGGGCTCGCAAGGGCATATTCGCCGTGTGCGGCAATGCCGATGCCGTCATTCAGGACGCCAGGCGCAGAGGCGCGCTCTGGGAAGATTCGCCGAATATCCGATTCCTCTTCAACGAGAGCGTTGACTGCGGCGAGTTCCTGCTGGTCGGACTCGACGACCCCGTGACCCACCGCGCCAGACCCAGGACCGCGCTCTCGGAGGTGGACGGAACCAAACCCGTGATCGTGCTTACGCACTTCCATCCCGATTACATCCTCGACGACCTCAGGGAGGCCGGCGTGGACCTGGTGCTGTCCGGCCATACCCACGGCGGTCAGATAGGAGTGCCCGCCATTGTGAGCCTGATCCCCTACGCTTCCAGGAGCGAGTATATCTCGGGCCTCTTCGATCTCGGCGATTTTCGCCTCAATGTCAACAAAGGCATCGGCACCAACATATTTCCATTCAGGTTCCTCTGCCGGCCTCAGGTCGATGTCTTCTACATTACCGGAACCGGCGAGTGAGATCGTTCATTCCCCTTCCGCTCGCAGTGTGCTTTATTCTCCTCGCAGCCTCCGGCCCGTGTTTCGGCCAAACCGGCGATGAGATATTCAAGAACGTGGAGTCCGAGGAGGAGTACCTGGACCTTCTCAGCATTCTGGACGCCGCCCTTAAAGACCCCATCAATCTGACCGACGCCGACCCCGAAACCATGGCCGCGCTTCCGTGGGTCAGCCCGTGGCTTGCCGCCCGGATAGTCGACCTGAGGGAGGCGGGCGAACTCGGCTCGCTTGACGACCTCACGCGAATCGAAGGCGTGACGGCCGAGACGGTTGAACTGCTTGCCCCGTTCGTCGTGGTGAAGCCGGTTGAGAAAGCGTTGCGCCCGACGGGGACCGCAAGGCTGAGGTTCATATCCAGCCCCCCGCGGTCAGCGATCGAAGCCAACAAGACCTACTTTACGGTTCGAGGTGACTACTCCGGCCTGGGACTGGGCCTTACGGTCGAGAAAGACCGGCTTGAGACTCGCCTGAACGATTTCCAGTCCGTCTATGTGCAGAAGAGGTGGTCGAGGGTGCATATCGTGGCGGGCAGCTACTTCCTGAACTCGGGCTACGGGCTCGTTTTCTCGGGCCCTTACGGCTACTCGCCGTCCACCATAGGCCCGTGGCGACTGAGCCGCCGGGCTTTCGGGCTCAAGCCTTACACCTCGACGGTCGAGAACTTCGCCCTCGGCGGGGCGGCGCTCTCGCTCGCGGCCCGCGGCATCGAATTCTGCGTCGCGCTATCCAGCACCCATCTGGACGCCACCTTAAACGAAGACGGCGAGGTCGAGTACATACGGACCTCGGGAATCCACGTAACGCCGACCGAGACCGAAGGCAGGGATACGCTCCGCGAAGACCTTGCAGGATTCGCGCTGCGCTCAAGCCGCGGGCGGGTGCGCGGGGGCATGAGCCTCTCGCTTGCGAGGTTCGGCGGGGGATTCGCCGCCGGCGCCTTCCCCTGGGTCGAAGGCAGGACCAACCGCCTGGCATCCGTGGACCTCACCTACATGGGTGACGATTTCGGCGTATTCGGGGAGGCCGCTTTCTCAGGGGCCGGAGGAACGGCCTTCCTGGGGGGCATCGCTTTCGAGCGGCCCGGCCTGGACCTTCTGGCGCTCGGCCGCAAGTATGCGCGGACTTATCTCAGCCTTCACTCCCGGCCATTCTCGTCCTACGCGCGCGAGACGGCGGGCGAGGAGGGGCTCCTCCTTCGCCTCACGCTGAAACCGGCTCCGCGCACGCTGATCGCGATCAGCAATGACATTCACCGCAAAGACCTCGGGGCCGGCAGGGGCCTGAACCCGACCGGTTCTGAGACGCTCTTCGAACTCGGCATCGGCTTCGGAGACTTCCGGATGGAGGCGTCCGAGAAGATAACTGCGGCCGAGGAGCCGCCCGAGGGGATCGACGATGTGACGTCGGAGAGGTCAAGATACCGCACCCGGCTCGACCTCGAGTACAGGCCGCACAGAATCCTCTGGCTCAGGCTCCGCATCGAAGGCCAGCGGTCCAGGGTGGAGGCCGGGGGGCGCCGAGAGAGCTACTACTCGGACCTGGTGCGGCTCGATACGCGCCTGGAGGCGGCCCGGCGGTTCACGCTCAAGGGCGGCTTTCACGCATTCAGAGTGGAAGACTACTCCGCGCGCCTCTTCCAGTACGAACCCGGGCTCCCGTACTACCCGTCATTAGAGATGTTGAAAAGCGACGGCTCGCGGTGGTATCTTATAGGGGTTCTCAAACTGGGGAGCGCCGGGTCGGCCACGCTCAAGTTCGGTTCGACTTCCTACGATACCGGCGAGAGAAGAGAAGACCTCAGGTTCGACTACGGAGTGAGGTTCTAAGGAGACTACTGATGAAAAAGCCGGCGCAATTCGTCTCATGCGGTCTTGCGGTTCTGGCCACGCTGCTGATATGGGGAGCCCCGGTAGGTGAACCGGGTTCGCAGCTGGTGGTGATGACGGCGGATGAGGCTATCCTGGAAGCGCGTATGGAGCCGCTCAGGGGGTTTTTCACCGGGCCCGGCGAGCTGCTTGTCGATGTGCCGGGAGGCGATCCGGCTGCTCTTTCGGCCGGAGGAGTCCACGTGCTGGGGTCCAGAGGTGACGCGCCCCTGTGGAACTCGCCCTATCCGGTGCCGGATGAGATTCTGGGAGCGGCAGGCGTGGACCTCGTTTACCGCACAGAGCGCATCACGGTTTTCTCGGGTGAAGTCGACCGGGCCTACATGGTCCTGGACAGCGGCTACTCTATCTCGCGAGTGAAATTCACCCCGGTCAACGCCCTCCTCGGCCGGCCTGCAGGTGAGGAACTACATGAAAAGCTGCTTGCAGAGAGACCGATGACGCGGCCGCGCGCTCATTTTATCAGGTCGATTACCGAGGGGGCGAGTCCCGATAGCGTGGAGAAGACCATATACTTCATGAACTTCGATGGCTCCTCCGGCAGGTACAGGTCGCGGTTCTGTGCTCGTTATGACCTCAAACAGAACATTACTCCCTATATAAGGCAGCGACTGGAGCAGTACGTTCTTCCCGCAGGCGGGGCGGTATGGGAGCAGGAGTTCGAACCGGAGCTGCCCGAGTATTACAAGGGTCAGGATACTGTTTTCGTGAACATAGTCGCCGACCTGCCCGGCACCAGAACGAGCGCCCGTTATATCATCTGTGGCCACTACGACGCCATAGGAGTCAGGCAGCCGGGCTGGGACTGGCGGACAGACGCTGCCCCGGGAGCGGATGACAACGCTTCGGGCGCGACCACGGTACTCGAGTGCGCGCGGCTGCTCGCCGGTCAGAAGTTCGATTTCGGCATCACTTTCGCCCTGTGGTCCGCCGAGGAGATCGGGCTGCTTGGCAGCGATTACTATGCTGAAAACCTCGCGGCGAATGACACGATAATAGGGGTGATCAACATCGACATGGTCGGATACACCGAAGCCGAGAAGTGGATCGAGATCGTATATGGATATCGCGATGGCTGGATTACGGAGGCCCTTCAGGAGACGGCGGACAACCTGGGCCTGCAGACGCAATTCATAGACCGCTTTCGCCCGGAGATCCACAACAGCGATCATGCACCGTTCTGGTGGCAGGGGATTCCCGCCCTCATGATCGGAGCCCAGACATTGGGCTATCTCCCCGAACCGTTGACTCCCCATTATCACACGCTGGGCGACACGCTCGGCAACGTCGACTTCGACCAGGTCGCCGACAACGTGCGGCTGGTCGCTGCGTACATGCTCCGCTTTGCCGACATTCCGGGGGACTCCCTGAGCGACCTCGTGGTGACTCCCGCGAGCATTGAGTTCGGCTGGGAGGGCCGGTCGAGCGGCTACCCGCTGGTGGCCGGAAGCGATCTTACAGCGACCGTCAGGGCGCTGAACGTGGGAGGCCCCCTTTCGGGGCCGGCCGTCTACACGTTCACCGTGAGGCAGGGCAGGGACGGCACGGGCCCGGTGGTTCATGAGGGCCCGGTTGGGCTTGAAGCGGTCGCCGGTGGCATCGCCGAGGCGGCCGCCACCTGGAAAACCAGCCTGAGCGACTACGGCGACATCGATTACTCCATATCACTTGTTCCGGTGGACGAAGATGTAGAAAGCGATGTGGGCAACAACCAGGCGACCGTGACGCTGACTGTAAGCCCGGTGACCGCCAGGCTCGAGAACCTGCATTTCTACCCCAATCCGGTTGAGAGTCCGAACGACGCGGTCATAACAGCCGACATATTCACGAGCCAGACGAACTTCCTTGCAAGCTACCTCATCGAGGTCTTTGACGTGACGGGCCTCCGGGTTCTCAGGGGTGAGGGGCTGATCGATGCACCCGAGTTCAAGTTGCCGCTCGCAAGCCTCTCTGGAAACGCCGGGCACCTCGCTCCGGGGCTCTATGTGTGCGTCCTCAAGATGAACGTGCGTGACGAGACAGCGGACCTGTCCGCCCATACGAAGTTCGCAGTTGTGTCGAGAGGCAGATGATTTCTTTGACCGGACGACCGGATGCGGGCGCCCGCCCGGACATTATTGCATGTGTCTGCATCTTCTTCGTGACCCTTCTCATCTACATCGTCACGCTGGCGCCCAGCGTGCTGCCCGGGGACGCCGGGGAGCTGATCGCAGCGTCGCGCACGCTGAGCGTCGCGCATCCGCCCGGCTATCCGCTCTATCTCATGCTGGGCAGGATATTCTCCAGCATCTTCGCCTTCGGGTCGGTGGCATACCGCTACAATCTCATGTCCGCGGTTCTCGCCTCGGTTCTCACCGCTTTCGTCTATCTGGTCGCCAGGGGCCTCGGGGCCGGAAGGTGGGCGGGGGTCGTGGTGGCCCTGGGCCTCGCCACGCGCGAAGCCTGGTGGCTGCAGGCCACCGGGGCGGAGGTCTATACGCTTAACGCCGTTTTCGTCACGGCTCTGCTGCTGATTGCCCTGGCCGGCGCGAGGCGCGGTGACAGCGTGCTTGTGCTCATGGGACTCGCGGGCGGGCTCGCAGTATCCCATCACCTCAGCCTGGTGTACGCGCTGGCCGCGGCCGTAATAGGCCTTCTCGTATCGGGGGTGAGGCCGAGGCTCAACGCGGTCGTCGTCGCGCTGCTCTTTCTGATGCTCGGGCTCACGGTGTGGCTTTACATACCCATACGCTCGGCGCAGGCTCCGCCCCTGACCTGGGGCGAGACGTCGACGCTTGACGGTTTCATCTCCCACATTACCGCTCAGGGCTACAAGTGGAGAGTGAAACCCCTCGAAGCCGGCGCGAGGCTCGCCGATTTCGGCGCCTATCTGCGGCTCATGTTCGCGCAGGGGGGCCTGTGGCTTTCGGCCCTGGCGCTTCTCGGGCTGGCCGTCTCGATCAAGAGATGGAGACTGCTGGCCGGCGCGCTTTTGGTCTTCGTTTTCTACGGGGTCCACTCGGCCGCATACAATATCCCGGATATCGACAGCCACGTCTTCCCGGCCCTCATCACGGTAGGGGTCTTCGCCGCCCTCGGCGCCGGCTTCCTCATCGAGAGACTGGCGAGGCTCAACAGGGCGGCGGGGCCGGCCGTCCTCGCCGGCGTTTCGCTCATATTCGTTACCAACCTCGTCTCGCTCGAGAGGCGGCATGACGCCTGGTTCGCACATGACTATGCGATGGCCGCGGTCGAGAGCGCGCGCGATGAGAGCGCCCCGGAGCCGTTGCTGATAGGAAGCGGCAGCGCCCTCGATTTTCCGCTGCTCTACGTCTCGCTTGTGGAAAACGCCCCGGCCCGGGTCTTCGTGCTGGGCTCGTCCAACCCGCGGGCGGCGGGTCTTCCCGCGGGCCCCCGGAACGTGGATGAATGCGTGCAGTGGTTCGTGGAGGCCTTGGGCCCGGCGGACCTCGCGCTTGTGGGGCCCGTGCCGCCGGTGGTCGCCGGGTACGACGCCGATATCTGCGGCATGGTGTATGCCCTTGAGAGCGAGGGCAGAGAGTGCTTGCCGCCCGAGCGCTTTGAGGTGCGCGGACGCGACGGCGACAGGAGGGACTACAACTCGAGGCTTCTCAGCGGCACGTATCACCTTCACCTGGCGAGATGGTGTATAGCGGCCGGGGATACAGCGGGCGCGAGGGCATCGGTCGGAGCGGCGGTTGCCGCGGCTGGCGACGATGCGGGCACGCATATATACGCCTCCAGACTTCTTCTCGAGCTGGGCTCGCCGCGCGAGTCGTTCCTGATGGCGGAGCGGGCCGTCGCCATCGACCCCGACTTCTTCGAAGCCCATGACATGCTCGCCAGCCTCTATTATATGGGCGGCAATGTCGACCTGGCCATCACCGAGTACGAAAAGGCCCTCAGGGGCAACCCGAATCCAGCTCCGATGTACTCCAACCTGGGCAATGCCTATTCAAGGAAGCGCGATTACACCACGGCCATGCACTATTACCGCGAGGCCCTGTCGCGGGACAACGCAACCGTCAACGCCCATATCGGCCTGGGCATAGCCCTGGCCTATACCGGCAACCCCGACCTCGGCATCGAGCAGATCAGGACGGCACGGGACATCCAGCCTCACAGTCCTCACCCCTATCATTCGGAGGCTACGGTTCTCATGGGTCTGGGACGCTGCGACGAGGCGTTCGGTGCCGTGAGGGCCGGACTCGAAGTCGCTCCGGATGATGCGAACCTGCTCTCCGACATGGGGCTGGCTTTCTTGAGGACGGACGAGCCCGATTCGGCAATCCGTTATTTCGAGCGCGCCCTCGAGGCCAGCCCGCTGCTCCTCACGGCCCGGGGCAACCTGGCGGTGGCATACGAGAGAACGGGCGACGGGGCCCGCGCCCGCGAGACGTACAGAAAATACCTCGAGACCGCCCCGCCGGGGACGGCGCGCGACCAGGCCCAGGCCGCCCTGGGGAGACTCGAAGGCCCCTAGTCCCGGCCCCCGGCGCTGCCCCGATTGACACTCCTCCGCTCCGGTGTTATACTATCCTGCCGCCCTGTAGCGGCTTTAATTTAGGCGCCAAGCCCTGATTCCGAAGGCAGACAGGCCGGGATCAGTACGCGCATTTCCCCGGAGAGGAAAGCGATGGCCAGGACAGTGACATGCGCCTTGATCCAGACGGGATGCCCCGATGCGTCGGGCCCGATCCAGTCCGTAAAAGAGGCCATGATCGCAAGGCAGATTCCCATGATAGAAGAGGCGGCTTCGCGCGGATCCAGCATCGTCTGCCTTCAGGAGCTTTTCTACGCGCCCTATTTTCCGGCCGGGGAGGACCGGCGGTGGCTTGACCTCGCCGAGACCGTACCCGGCGAGACCACGGCCAGGATGGGAAACGTCGCCAGGCGGCTGGGCATTGTGCTCGTCGCTCCCCTCGCGGAGAAGGCAGGCGGCAAGTACTTCAACACGGCGGTGCTCATAGGAACCGACGGTGAAGTCGTGGGCAAGTACAGGAAGATGCACCTTCCGGACCTGGAGGGCTTTCGCGAGAAGTTCTACTTCGAGCCCGGCGACATGGGCTATCCCGTCTTTGACACGGAGTTCGGGCGCGTGGGCATTTACGTATGTTATGACCGGCACTTCCCCGAGGGGGCGAGGGCGCTCGGTCTTAAAGGGGCCGAGATCGTCTTCAACCCGTCGGCGACCGTCGAGGGGCTGTCGCGCCATCTCTGGGATATAGAGCAGCGGGCCCACGCCGTCGCCAACGGCTATTTCGTGGGGGCGCTGAACCGCGTGGGTCTCGAGAAGCCCTGGGAGAGCGGCAAGTACTACGGCTCGAGCTATTTCTGCGACCCGGCGGGCAAAGTCCTTGCAAAGGGAAGCGATTCCGGAGACGATGTCATTGTCGCCGACCTGGATCTTTCTTTGATTGAAAGCGTGAGGGGTCTCTGGCATTTTTATGAGGGTAGGAGACCGGACACCTACGAAGAACTCGTCAAACCTCGGCAATAGCTGCAGACGCGGAGTTCGGAGATGCTCAGCACCGATTTCTGTGGATTCGCCCTGAGGAGCCCATTCCTCCTGGCTTCGGGCCCGGCCACCCGGGACGCGGGTCATATCGCCCGCGGCTTCGAAGCCGGCTGGGCGGGTGCCGTGACCAAGACCATATCCCTTGAGCCCGCTTCGGGCGTCCGCCTGAGCCCCAGGTTCGCAAGCGTGGGTGGCGGCTTTCTCAACCTCGAGCTCCTGAGCGACCGCGACCTCGACGCCTGGCTCGAGGACATCAAGTCTGTGAAGAAGACCTTCCCGGACAGGATGCTCATCGCGAGCATCGCCGCTCCCGCCTACAAGCTCGCCGACTGGAGACTGATGGCCGACAGGTGCGGCCGGGCCGGCGCGGACGCGCTCGAGCTCAACCTGTCGTGCCCGCATGGAGTCGGCAACCATGAAATGGGCCTCTCGATCGGGCAGAACCCGGAGCTGACGCGGGAAGTGACTGCCGCCGTCCGGGATGCCGCGCGCGTTCCCATCATCGTCAAACTGGGCTCCAACGCCGGCGACGTCGCCACAGTGGCGCAGGTCGCCGAAAGCGCCGGCGCGCGGGGCGTTTCCGCCATAAACACCGTGCCGGGTCTCGGCCGGATCGACATCGAGAACCTCGAAATACATCCGTCAATCGACGGCCTCACCTCGCCGGGGGGCCTTTCGGGGGCGCCGGTGAAACCAATGGCCCTGAGGGTCGTGGCGGACCTGCGCGCGGCGACTTCGCTTGAAGTGAGCGGCGTCGGCGGCATCATGGCCTGGCAGGACGCCTGCGAGTTCCTGCTCGTCGGCGCACGCGCGATACAGGTCTGCACGGGAGTCATGTTCCACGGGTTTGCCATGGTGGATGACCTCGCCCGCGGCCTCACGGACTACCTCAAGCGGAACAGCTTCGCCGGCGTCAGGGCGATGGAGGGACGGCTGCTTAAGAACATCGTCACATACGAAGACCTGGGGACGACCAGGTCGGTGCCCCGCATAAGAACCGGGATGTGCCTCAGGGACGACCTCTGCTACATCTCCTGCAGGGACGCGGGCGGCAACGCCATCAGCATCGGACCAGGCGGCTACCCGGTTGTCAGCGAATCCAGATGCCTCGGCTGTTCGCTCTGCATGCAGGTCTGCCCCTCACCCGGATGCATCACCATGGAGAGGGTCGACGCCGACGAGGCCGGCGGAGAAGAAGAAGGGAAACGCTATGGATCTGGTGCTTAAGGGCGGGACTATTGCCGGCGAGTCCGGGACGTACAGGGGCGACATAGGCATAAGGGACGGCAAGATCGCCGCCATCGAGTCGCCGGCAGTCGGCATCGAAGGCGCCTCGACGGTCGACGCGGCCGGCAAGCTCATCCTGCCGGGCGCAATAGACGTGCATGTCCACATGGAGATCCCGTTCTGCGGCACGGTGTCCTCGGATGACTTCACTTCCGGCTCGATCGCCGCAGCCTTCGGCGGTGTGACCACAATGATCGACTTTGCGATTCAGACCGCCGGCGAGTCGCTCGCCGAGGCCGTCGCCAGGAGAAAGGAAGTCGCCGCGGCAAAGAGCGCGATAGACTTCGGCCTCCACTGCGGCATAACCGACTGGAATGACAGGACCCGCGGGGAGATGAAGGAGCTCGTCGACGCGGGCATACCCAGTTTCAAGCTCTTCATGATCTACAAGGAAGAGGGATGGATGGCCGACGACGGCATCATGTTCGAGTGTTTCGAGGAAGCCGCGTCGCTGGGGGCCACCGTCTGCGTTCACGCCGAAAACCCCTACATTATAGATGTCTTTACCAGGCGCTCGGTGGACGCCGGCAGGACGGACGCCGTCCAGCAGGCGCTGTCGAGGCCGAATTTCTCGGAGAGCGAGGCCGTCCAGCGCGCCATATTCCTCGCCTCCGCCAGCGGCGCCCGGGTATACATAGTGCATATGTCCACATCAGACGCGGCGAGAGTCACCGAGGAGTGGCAGGCCTGCGGATACCCGGTCTTCACTGAAACCTGCCCCCAGTATCTCATGCTCAACAACGGGGCATTCGAGGGTCCGGACGGCCACCTCTACGCCACCTGCCCGCCGATACGCTACCAGGAAGACTGCGACTACCTGTGGGGCGCCGTGGCGGACGGCTCCATACAGGTGGTTTCCACGGACCACTGCAGCTTCACCCGCAAGCAGAAGGACATGTGGGGCGGGGACTTCCGGAAGATACCCTTCGGGCTGCCCGGGGTGGAGACGCTTCTACCCATACTCATGACGCATGGCGTCAACGAAGGGCGGCTGCCTCTGGAAAGGCTGGTGGAGGTGCTGTGTTCGAATCCGGCGAGGCTTTTCGGGCTCTACCCCCGCAAGGGAGTGATTCGCGTCGGGAGCGACGCCGATCTCATCGTCATTGACCCCGCGAGAGAAGTCAGGGTAAGCCCCGGGACGCTTCACATGAATTGCGACTACTCGCCCTATGAGGGCGACACGCTCTCCGGGTTCCCCGACGTCACCGTCCAGCGGGGCAGGGTCATCGTCCGGGATGGTAAGTTCCTGGGCGCGGCCGGTGACGGGAGGTTTGTCGAGCGGGATGCCGGTGGAGGTGACCTCAATGGGTAAGGTGACCGGTCTCGTCTGCCTCAAATGCGGGAAACGCTATGAAAAAGGCGACTTCGTGACCTGCCCCGAATGCGGGATCGAGGGCATCTTCGATGTGGAGTACGACTATGACGAGCTCCGCCGTTCGCTCGAGGAGAGCCCGCTGCAGTCGAGGCATGTGAACAATATCTTCAGGTACCAGGACTTCCTGCCGCTGACGCAGCCGCCTCCCGGCATGCTCAAGGTCGGCATGACTCCGCTCTACAGGTTCGAGAAGCTGACCGATCTTACAGGCATCGACGAGGTTTACCTCAAGGACGATACGGTCAACCCGAGCAGCTCGCTCAAGGACCGGGCGTCCGCAGTCGGTATCGCCATGGCCGTCGAGGACGGGAGGGACGCCATCGCCTGCGCCTCCACGGGCAACGCCGCCTCCTCGCTGGCGGTGCTGTCGGCGTCGGTAGGCGTCGACTCTTACATATTCGTTCCCGAAAGCGCCCCCGAGCCCAAGCTCTACCAGATCGGCGCCTGCGCCACGAAGGTCTTCAGGGTGAAGGGTACTTACGAGGACGCCTTCGATGTCGCCACCGCGGCCATCGACAAATGGGGCTGGTACAACCGAAACTGCGCCATCAATCCCTACCTGGTCGAGGGCAAGAAGACGTGTTCGCTCGAGATATACGAACAGCTGGGATACTGCGTGCCCGACTGGCTGGTCGTTCCCGTGGGGGACGGCTGCATCCTGAGCGGGCAGTGGAAGGCATTCAAGGATCTCATGGCCGCGGGCGTCACCGACCGCCTCCCGAGAATACTGGGCGTGCAGGCCGAGGGCTGCAGCCCCGTCGTGGAGTGCTTCCTCGGCAGGGGCGAGGCCTACTGCGCGGAGCCGCGGACGCTCGCCGACAGCATAAGGGTCGGAAAGCCCCGGAACTGGAGAAAGGCGCTCAAAGGTCTTAAGGAGTCAGCCGGCACCGCGGTGACGGTGAGTGATGAGGAGATAGTGTCGGCGATAGAGCTTCTCGGCCGCCACACCGGGGTATTCGCGGAACCGGCGGGGTCGACCGCGTTCGCGGGGCTCCTCAGCGCTTCGCGTGACGGCATCATCAAGCGAGAAGAGAGGGTCGTATTCCTGGTCACGGGAAGCGGCCTCAAGGACCCGGAGGCGCTGAAGTCACGCGACCTCGTGACCGACATCGGGTGCGACATTTCAGAAGTGGAACGCGCTCTGGGACAAGAATAGGACGGGCTGAATTGGCCGATGTGGAAACAGTCAGGATCAATCTCAGGGTGAACGGCGACAGGGTCGAGGCCGAAGTCGCGACGTCGCTGAGCCTGCTCAGTTTCCTCCGGGACAGGCTGGGCCTGACCGGGACCCGGCAGGGCTGCGGGAAGGGGGACTGCGGGAGCTGCACGGTGCTCATCGAGGACAGGCCCGTTCTCTCGTGCATAACCTTCGCCTTCCAGGCCGACGGCAAGTCGATTACCACCATAGAGGGGATCGCCAAGGGCGAGCGCCTGAGCCGCATGCAGCAGCTTTTCGTGGAACGCGGAGCCGTGCAGTGCGGCTTCTGCACTCCGGCGATGATACTCGTCGGAGAGTCGTTCCTGAGAACCAACCCGGACCCGACACGCGATGAGATAAGAGCGGCGATCTCGGGCGTGCTCTGCAGGTGTACCGGCTACAGGAAGATAGTGGACGCCATAGAGGAGTCTCATGCCGAAGATGGAAGGAGTTAGGAATTGGTAACGGGCAGAAGCGGCAATCTCGTTTTGATACGCCTGGGTCACGGCGATGACCTTCTCGAGTGCCTCAGGGCGGCGCTGGAAAGTGAGGGAGTGACTTCGGGCATTCTGCTGGGCGGTGTGGGCATGCTGAGCGGCGCCCGGCTGGGCTACTATGCCGGTGACGGGAAATACGAGACCTTCGAAGTCGGGGAAGAGGTGGAACTCTGTGCCTTAAGCGGCAACATCTCCACCTTCGAGGGGGACCCGGTCATCCACATGCACGTCACCGCGGGCCGCAAGGACGGCAGCGCCGTGGCGGGCCATCTGATTTCCGCGAATGTCCATATGACGAACGAAATAGCCGTAATGGTCTCGGGTACGCGCATGGTAAGAGAGGTGGACGGAGACACAGGGCTCAAACTGCTCCGGTTTGAAGACTGAGCGAGTTGGAGGAGGTAGGATAATGAAGCTTGCCGAGAGAATGTCAAGACTGGGTACCGAGAGCGCCTTCGAGGTTCTGGCCAGGGCCAAAGCTCTCGAAGCCAAGGGGAAAGAAGTGGTTCACCTCGAGATAGGTGAGCCGGACTTCGACACGCCCGACAATATCAGGGAGGCGGCCGCGAAGGCCATCTGGGACGGGTACACGCATTACTGCTCGGCGCAGGGCGTCGTCGACCTCCGTGAAGCCATAGCCGAAGTCGATTCGAAGCGCAAGAAGATCGACATAAAACCCGAGCAGGTGGTTGTAACGCCCGGCGCCAAGCCCATCATGTTCTTCGGCATGCTCGCGCTAGTCAATGAGGGCGACGAGGTGATCTACCCGAACCCGGGCTTCCCGATTTACGAGTCGGTTATCGAGTTCCTGGGGGCCAGGGCGGTTCCCATTCAGCTTCACGAAAGCAAGGGCTTCTCCCTTGACGTCGATGAGCTGAAGAACAAGGTGACCTCCAAGACCAAGATGATGATCATCAATTCGCCGCAGAATCCCACCGGGGGTGTGATTCCCAAGAAGGATCTCGAGACCATAGCCGGGCTGGCCGTTGAAAAAGACTTCTGGGTGCTTTCCGATGAGGTTTACTCGGAGATGGTGTACGAAGGCGAGCACAACAGCATCGCGGTGTTCCCCGGAATGAGGGAGCGGACCATCATCATCGACGGCTACTCCAAGACTTACGCCATGACGGGCTGGAGGCTCGGCTACGGCGTGATGCCGGAAGAGCTGGCGCAGGCGATGACGCAGCTTCAAATCAACGCCACGTCCTGCACATGCACTTTCACGCAGATGGCCGGCATTGAAGGCATCAAGGGCGACCAGGCCGCCTCAAGGGCCATGGTAGCCGAGTTCAAGAAGAGGCGCGACGTCATCGTCGAAGGGCTCAATGCCATAGACGGCGTAACATGCCTGCTGCCCAAGGGTGCGTTCTACGTGTTCCCCAACATAACGGGAACGGGCGTAAGCGCACAGGTGCTCTCCGACAAGCTCCTCAATGAGGGCGGCGTGGCCGTGTTGCCGGGCACCGCTTTCGGCAGCTTCGGAGAGGGCTATCTCAGGCTTTCGTACGCGAACTCGATTGAGAACATCAAGAAGGCCTTGAAGAGCTTTGAGAATATCGTAGCCGGTCTGAAGAAATGATGATCGGCAGGAAGGCGTCGCTCCGCGGCGCTCTGAACGCGGGTCCCGGAGATGTCGTCAGCATCGTCGGCGCGGGCGGCAAGACGTCGCTCATGTACCGCCTGGTCCGCGAGTTCGCAGCGTCGGGTATCCCCGTGATTGCGACGACGACGACCAGGATAATGGAGCCGGCCGAGGGGACTATGCCGGAGGTCGCGCTGGGTGAAGGCAATGCGTCCCACATCGAGGTCCTGAGGGGCATGGTCGAGGCGCGTGGCTTCGCCCTCACGGGGAGGTCGGAGGCCGGCGGTAAGATAATCGGGCACAGTCCGGAGTTCGTCGACCAGGTGTCGCGGGAGAACCCTGATTGGGCGGTGGTTTCGGAGTGCGACGGCGCCCGGGGCAGATCCCTCAAGGTGCCCGAGGCCCACGAGCCGCCGCTGCCGTCTTTGACAAGTGTATACGTCGTGGTCGTCGGCGCCGACTGCATCGGGGAGAAAGTAAACTCGGCCGCCGTCTACAACCCGGATGCTGTGGCGAAAGTCGCGGGCGTGCCGGTCGATGCGCTCATCGACGACGCGGTGATCGCCGCCACCGTGCTGTCACCCGATTCGTACCTGGGCCGCAGGCCGGCCGGGGCGCGGATGCTGGTCCTGGTGAACAAGCTGGTTCCGGGTGATGTCCTGCCCGCGGGTGATGAATGTACTCCCGTGGAGGATAACCCGGTGGTCTCGCTGGCCCACCGGCTCGTTTCCTCGGGTGAAGTGGAAGGCGTCGTCATCGGTTCGGTCGGCCGCGCGGTTGAAGAGGCTTTCGCGGTAATGAGGTGAGAGAGAGGTGGATATCGACTGTCTGCTCCTGGCAGGCGGGTGTTCGAAGAGGATGGGTGAGCCCAAGATGCTTCTAAGGCTGGGAAGCGGCACTCTCTTCGAGCATGTGCTCGGGAATCACCTGGCGAGCTCGGTGAGACGCATCTGCGCCGTCGTACCCGGCTGGCTCGAAGGGTTTGATGGGGTGATCCAGCGCAACGGGTGCGACCGTGTCGATTTCGTGAGCCTCGCCGGGGAGTGCGAGATGAGCAAGTCGCTCAAGGCTGGATGGAAGCGCGCGGCGGAGATGTGGAGGCCGGATGCCATACTGATATCGCTGGCCGACAAACCTCTGGTCACATCGGAGGTCATCGACTCGGTGATCGCGGGGTACGTCGCGTCGGGGCGCAGGATAGGAGTTCCGGTTTATGGCGGCGAGCGCGGCCACCCGGTTATCCTGAGCGCGGATATGGAGAGCGAGGTCTACGGCCTTCAGGGCGACCGGGGCGCCAGGGACCTTATCGATAAACAGGGGAACGACGTCGCGGAAGTCCCCGTCGATACGGACGGAATTCTCATCGATGTGGATACGCATGGCGACTTCAACGAGATAAAGAGGAGACTGAATCAGATTGGGTGAGATCGAAAAGGTCCTCGAGAAGGCAAGCGAGTGGCTGCGTGTGGGGCGGAAAGTGTGCATCGCCACCGTCATCGAAGCGAGGGGCTCCACGCCGCGCATGGCCGGGGCGAAGATGGTCATTGCCTCGACCGGGGAGACCTTCGGGACTGTCGGGGGAGGCGCCGTCGAGAAGATGGTGCTGGCCGCGGCGCCCGGGATTCTGAAAACAGGCGAGGCCCGGATCGTCGATCTCGATCTTTCAGGCAAGAGCGGCGAGGTCGACTCGGTTTGCGGCGGAGGCATGAAGGTCTTTCTCGAGGCCCTTGGAGAGTACCGGAATCTCTTCGTCGTGGGAGCCGGCCATGTCGGGAGGGCGCTCGCGGTGGCGGCGGATGCAGCCGGCTTTGCAGTGACGCTGATGGACGATCGTGATGAATTCCTGACGGGCGCCGGCCTGCCGGCAACCGTGCGATGCACCAAAGCAACGCCGGGTGATTTCGAGCGGCGGCTGGACATGGACGCGGGGTCTTTCGCGGTTATCGCGACGCGCGCCCACGCGCTCGACGGGGAATGGCTCGAAGCGCTCAGCGGTCTCGGGCTCCGCTATGTCGGGATGGTCGGAAGCCGGCGGAAGATTGAGAGTGTTTACTCGGCACTCAGGCAACGGGGCGTGCCGCAGGAGTTCCTGGACAGCGTGCACGCTCCCGTGGGGCTTGACATAGATGCGGAAACGCCCGGGGAGATCGCAGTCAGCATCACCGCCGAGCTCATCAGGATCTGGCGCGGGGGGCGGGAATGACGGTCGACCTGCCGCGCGTGATGGTTGTCGGGGCCGGGGAGCTCGGCTCAGCGGTCTGTCACAGGCTGCGCCGCTCGGGCATGGAAGTGGTGGCGGTCGATATCGAGAAGCCGCGTTGCATCAGGCGGCGGGTCTGCTTCGCCGTGGCGCTTACAGAAGGGCGAGCCGAGGTAGAGGGCGTTGCAGGCGTGAAGGCGGCCGGCGCGTCCGAGGCGGAAGA
>CAZSBE010000001.1:45123-69824 GCA_964604955.1 uncultured bacterium | reverse complement strand
CGATGGCCCAGGGCCCATATGATGGAAAGAGGATATGCCCTCTCGACGGCGCCGTATCCTCTTTCGAAGGCGTTCAGGGGAGGGCGCAGTACAAACAGGAAAGCCCTCGATATCATGCTTGTTATCCTGAGTATCAACCTGACGACGGCGATGGGTATCCTCAAGAAGAGCATGCGCCGGGCCCACCCGAAGAACCGCCGGATCCGCGCGAACCTGCGCGGCCCGTCACCGGCGACGGTCTCCACCCGGGACGCGGCCTCCTCCTCTTCGCCCTTCCTTCCCTGCCTGGAAGCCAGCATGGGGATGAGCGTAAGCGCAACGATCAGCGAAGCGAGCAGGGCAAACGTCACGGTCAGCGCCTGGTCGCGGAAGAGCTGGCCCGAGATCCCCCGCACGAATACCAGCGGGAAGAAGACGGCTATCGTCGTCAGGGTCGACGCCACGACCGCGGTTCCCACTTCGCTCGCCCCGCGGCGGGCTGCGGTGACCGGGTCCCGGCCCTCGCCCTTGTGACGCGCGATGTTCTCAAGGACGACGATGGAGTTGTCCAGAAGCATGCCCACACCGAGCGCGATGCCTCCCAGAGACATGATGTTCAGCGTGAGGTCGGCCCCGTACATCAGGTTGAAGGTGGCGATCACTGAAACCGGGATGGAAATGGAGATGATGACCGTGGCCCAGAAGTTCCTTAAGAAGAAATAGAGAATGATGATTGCGAGTATGCCGCCGACTATGGCGGCCTGGATGACTTCATTGACCGATTGGCGGATGAAGGTCGACTGGTCGTACACTTTGACAAGGCCGACGCCGGCCGGCAGTATGGAGCGAACCCGCTGAAGCCGTTGTTCAACTTCGCGGGCCACCGCGACCGTATTGGCGTCGCCCTCCTTGTAGATCGCTATCTCGACCGCCTCTACCCCCTCAAGGCGCGTGACGGCTTCGCGCTCCTTGTAACCCTGCCTGACGACCGCGATGTCCCTCAGGTGAATGGACCTGCCCTCACCCGTGGAGATCACGACGTCTCCGATTTCCTCGATCGAGCGGAACTGGTTCAAGGTTCTAACCAGGTACTGCCTGGTCCCTTCCTCCAGGCGGCCACCCGAGAGATTCACGTTTTCGGCTCCCAGCTGCAACGCCAGGGTTTCGATCGGAATCTGCAGATGGGCCATGCGCGCCTGGTCGATGAGCACTTGAATCTCATCCTCGAGCCCGCCGCTCACCTTGACCGCTGCAACGCCGCCCGCCGCCTCCAGTTCCTTCTTTATCTCCTCTTCAGCGAAACGCCTCAGGACCTTGAGTGTCTCTTCGTCGAAGCCCGTGTCGGGCTTGTAGGCCGCGAAAACCGCATCGCCCCTCCCTGCGGGGGACTCCTCATCGTCATCAGACGGGACCATGTAGAGCCCGAACCTCATGACCGGGTCGAGAGACGGGTCGAACCTCAAGACAGACGGCCGCTCGACGTCGAGCGGGAGTTCGAGCGCGTCGAGTTTCTCCCTTACGTCGAGGCCGGCATAGTCCATGTTGGTGCCCCAGGCGAACTCGAGAATAACGTCGGACTGCCCGGACCTGGAAATCGAGCTGACCCTGTTCACGCTTTTCACGACGCCAAGCGTCTCTTCTATCGGTTTGGTGATCAGGTTTTCGATCTCCGCGGGCGCCGCGCCCGGATACTCGGTGCGTATCGTCAGCGTGGGATATGTGAGATCGGGCAGGAGGTTCATCTTGAGGCGGAAGAGCGAGACCATGCCGAAGAGAACGACAGCCAGCGTGAACATGGCTATCGTAACCGGGCGCCTCGTCGAGATGTCTATTATCTTCATGTTCTTTTTCCGTTCACGACCTTACTGCGATCCGGCCTCGGTCAGTTCGGCCCCCGAGGAGTCCATGCCGCCTGCCGTCAGGGAATCCGCGTCCAGGGCCTCCCTCTCGCCGGCAAGAGACGTGTCAGCCCCGGCGGCGTCATCGGTGTTCTCCGAACCCTGCTCTTTTTGCTTGCGCGCGCCGGGCTCGCCCGAAACCATTTCCACCCTGCTGCTGTCTTTCAGGCCGCCCTTGCCGATCGTCACAACCGTGTCGCCGGCTTCCACACCCGACAGCACCTCGATATGCGAGGAGTTCACGTAACCCGTTTCCACAGTGTGCCGGTAAGCCGTGCTGTCTCTGACCACGAACACGCATGACTCACGGTCCTCGGCTATGACGGCGTCCTTGGGCAACAGCAGAGCATTGGTATGGACGTCGTGAACGATATTCACGCGGGCGAACATGCCGGGCTTGAGCCTCCGGGTGCGGTCACGGACTTCGACGGTAACCTTCACCGTACCCGTCGCCGGATCCACGACCGGGCTGATGCGGTCGACCCGGCCCGTGAAACTCTCGCCCTGTATTGCGTCAACTTCGAGGGTGGCCGTGTGATCGACCTTCAGCTTCCCGAGCTGCCTCTCGGGGACGTGGAGCACCGCCAGCAAAGGGTCCATGCCCGTAACGCTGAACGTCGGCTGATTGGCGAGCACCATGTTGCCCACCTTGATGTGCCTCTCGGCTATCACGCCGCTGATGGGCGCGCGGATGGAAGTGTATTCCAGGTCGAGACTCGCCAGATCGTACTCGGCCTTCTGACGCTCATAGTCATACTTGGCCTTCTGGAACTCCTGGGCGCTTATCATGCTGCCATTGAAGAGCTCTTCGCTCCTCCTGTACTCCTCGTCGAGATTACTGAGGTTGGCGCGGGCGCGTTCGACCTGGACGGCGATTCTCTCATCGTCGAGCTTCGCCAGCATCTGGCCCGCGGTCACATAATCGCCCTCTTCGACCAGGATCCGGTTGACTACTCCTCCCACCTTGGCTACTACCTGCGTCTCCTCCTCCGCCTCGAGGGTGGCCGTTCCTGTGAAGAACGCCGAAATGTCGCCCCTCGAGACCTCCGCCACTTCGACGGGCACCAGCGCGACATCCCCGTTGCCGTTGGATTCCCCGTGCCCGCGCCCCCCGCATCCCAACTGGATCAGAAGGGCACCCGCCAGCGCCGCATACAGGGCGGTGCGTATCATCATTCTCATTGCTTTGCTCCCTCTCACGAAGGCTCCTGAGCGGTTCTTCCTCAATTTCCGATTCCCCGGGACGTTTCCGGTCGTCCCCCACCTGACGAGACGCTCAAAACACGCAAAATGTTTCGGTGGTATATCCCCGCGCTCTCTCGGTAATTGCAATAACTATACCATACGCTTGCCAATCTGGCGACCCCGTCAGTATCGCCATTATCAAGCACTTGGCTGCGTCCGGGCGCTCCCGGCGCCCCTCCGTCTGTGGCCATTTGACACATGCCGGGCAGCCCATGACACTGTTCCGAATCCAGCCGTCCCGGCGAACCGGCCGCCGTCCGAACCCAATACGCCGGCCGGGCACGCAATATTCGGACAATCCCCCCAGGCGGGGCGCCAATGAATAAGGGAATGCCGGCCCTGAGGCCGGCATTCCTCATCTAAATCTCTACTTCCGGTTCCGGGGTCGGCTAGCCTACGAGCCCCAGATCCAGCATCGTGTCTGCAACCTTCTTGAAACCGGCGATATTGGCACCGTTGACGTAGTTGCCCGGGGTGCCGTATTCGGCAGCGGTCTCGTGAGCCTGCCTGTGGATAGCCTTCATAATGTCCTGAAGTTTCTTATCCACCTCCTCACGCGTCCAGCCGTAACGAAGGCTGTTCTGCGTCATCTCGAGGCCCGATACGGCTACGCCGCCGGCGTTGGCCGCCTTGCCCGGGCCGTAGAGAATCTTCTTTTTCAGGAACAGCTCGACGCCCTCGGGCACCGTGGGCATGTTCGCGCCCTCGGAGACCACATAGACACCGTTCTTGAGCAGATTGGCGGCGTCCTTGGCGTTGATTTCGTTCTCGGTCGCGCTCGGGAACGCGCAGTCGGCCTTAACGTCCCAGAGCGGGTTGTACTTGAGACTGGAGTCGACCGGGGTATAAACAGCACCCTTGAACTTGTCGGCATACTCCTTGATACGGCCGCGCTTGACGTTCTTAAGCTCCATCACGTAGGCGAGCTTCTTGCGGTCGATGCCCTTCTCGTCGAGAATCCAGCCACTCGAATCCGAGAGCGTTATGGGCCTGGCGCCCAGGTCAAGGAGCTTCTCGCAGGTATACTGGGCGACGTTGCCGGAGGCCGACACGAGGCATGTCTTGCCTTCGAGCGTCTCGCCGCGGGTCTCGAGCATTTCGGCCGCGAAGTAAACCGCGCCGTAGCCGGTCGCTTCGGGGCGAATGAGGCTGCCGCCCCAGTTGATGCCCTTGCCGGTGAGCACGCCCGTGAACTCGTTTCTGAGTTTCTTGTACATACCGAACAGATAGCCGATTTCGCGGCCGCCGACGCCGATATCACCGGCCGGCACGTCGGTATTGGGACCGATATGTCGGAAGAGCTCCGACATGAACGACTGGCAGAATCGCATTACGTCCGCATCGGATTTGCCCTTGGGGTCGAAGTCCGAACCACCCTTGCCACCGCCCATGGGGAGCGTGGTCAGGGCGTTCTTGAAGACCTGCTCGAAGGCAAGGAACTTGAGCGTGCCAAGGTCCACGGTCGGATGGAACCTGAGACCGCCTTTGTAGGGACCGATCGCGCTGTTCATCTCGATACGGAAGCCCCGCTGGACATGGTACTCGCCCTTGTCATCCTGCCACGGCACACGGAACATGATCACTCTCTCAGGCTCCACGATCCTCTCCAGGATCTTGGCTTTCTTGTACTCGGGGTGCCTGTCGAGAACGGGCATGACGCTGTGGACGACCTCGGACGCGGCCTGTATGAACTTGGGCTGCGAAGGGTTCTTGGCCTCCACCTGTTTCATGAAATCAGCTTCGTAATTAGCCACTTCTCATTTCCTCCACTTTCTGAAACTCTCAACCTCCAGAACACATCACCCAAAAAGCAAGGACGCCTCGCAACTCAGTTCCGGTACCTCACCTCCTTCTCGCGAATTTTCAGCGTAGTATTCCTTCAGATATCCTCGGAAAAGGATGCCGCTGGGTAGCAACTGGAACTTCGAATGAACGCCGTTACCTGCCAAGGATAACCGCATATCGGGCATCTGGCAACCCATGATTTATACCATAGCGGGAGGTGGCGGTCAACCCCCAAACGCCCGCGCCGGGGCGGCCGCCGGGAGGCCCCCTGTACAGGCCGCCCGGGGAGTGGTATAGTATTGAGTGAGGTTCCTCTTGAATCGAGACCGCGCCGGGGAGGGATAGTGCCATGAGAACGGGTTTCCTGGCTGTTGTGTCGTGGGCGCTGCTGGCTGCCGCCCCTGGAGCAGTATTGCCGCCGGCGGCCGCCGGTGCGGGCGGAGGCGCCATGCTGCCTCCAGACCGGAGCATCCTGTGGGAATCGCATGAGGCGCTGTCCCACGTTCAGCCCGGCGCCCCGGGCCGGCAGGCCTACGGGGATACTGCCTACGGTTATGATGTCCTCCACATGGACCTCGAGCTTTTCCTATACGTCGAGGCCGAGAGCATCGCCGGGACCGCCACCATGGACGTCGAGGTGGAGAGTGCCGGTCTTGCGGAGATCCGGATTGATCTCACGGACAGCCTCGTGGTCGATAGCGTGAGCGTGGACGGCCTGGCGAGGCCCTTCACCCATGGCGCCGACAAGATAGCTGTGGCCCTCGCGGGCCCCGCCGATGCCGGCTCTACCCTCGGGGTGGCCGCCTCCTACCACGGCCACCCGCCCGAAGTGGGCAATAAGGGGATTGTATTCGATGCGCAGCCCAGCGCACCGCTCGTCTGGGTGTTGAGCACGCCTTACTCGAACTTAGTCGAAACCGTCCTGCCCGTGAGCTCTTACTGGAGGCCCTGTAAGGACATGCCGGACGATAAGAGCACATTCGCGCTTACCATCACGGTGCCCGACAGCCTCGTGGCATGTTCCAACGGCCTTATGAAATCCAACGTGGACAACGGGGACGGGACGCGGACGTTCAGGTGGGAGCATGATTACCCCGTATCACCCTATCTGGTGGCCTTCGGGGTGACGGACTACATGACGATTGAGGAGACATACGTGGGTAGCGGAGACTCCGCACTCGTCCAGCACTTCGTGTATCCCCATCTCTACACCTCGGCTCTCGAGGCCTACAACGTCACAATCCCGGCCATTGAGTACCTGGCGTCCATATTCGGCGAATACCCCTTCATGGGAGAGAAGTTCGGCACTTACAACGTGGACGGCGGTGTGGCAGTCGAGGAACAGACGCTGGTCGCGCTGCCCGGCTACGTGGTCGATCCCAGCCACTACTACGACTGGCTCTTCGTCCACGAGATGGCCCATATGTGGTGGGGGGACTGCGTCACGTGCCGGGACTGGAAGCATGTGTGGCTGAATGAAGGCTTCGCAAGCTATACCGAAGCCCTCTGGACGGGGCACGCGCAGGGCGCAGCCTGGTTCCGGATTTACATGGACGGCATGGAAAACCCGCCCTACATGGGCACGGTCTACGATCCGCCTTATGTCTGGGACAGGATAGTGTATGAGAAGGGGGCCTGGATAGTGCACATGCTGAGGTGGGTGCTCGGGGACGAGGACTTCTTCCAGCTCCTGCTGGATTACCGCGCGGCCCATGAGTACGGCAGCGCGACAACGGACGACCTTAAGGCGGCCGCCGAAGCTCTCTGCGGCAGCCACCTCGACTGGTTCTTTGACCAGTGGGTTTATGCCGAGGGCGAGCCCGATTACGAGTTCTGGTGGGAATACACCGGCACGGGGCCCTATACGGTTTACGTATACGTTCAGCAGGTGCAGTCACCCTCCCTGCCGACATTCAAGATGCCCCTCAGGGTCCGCATCAATACCACGGGCGAGGTCGAAAGCTACACCGTAATGGACTCGCTCCGTACACAGGGGTTCGAATTCACGGTCGCCGCCCAGCCCACGAGCGTGGTGCCCGACCCCAAGAACAAGATACTGGGCGACTTCACCGAGGTCTCTCCCGGCGCCTCAGTCGGCGCGGGTTCCCGGACCGCGCTCATGGCCTGGAGCACGCCCAATCCTTTCACGATCTCAACCGTGGTCCGCGTGGCGCTCCCGGGGTCGCAGCAGGCTTCAGTGCGCATTTTCGACGTCGCGGGCCGGGCGGTCAGGACGCTGGCCGACGGCCGCTTCGATGAGGGTGACCACAGCCTGGTCTGGGACGGCACCGACGATGCGGGGAGGCCGCTTGCGGCAGGGGTTTACTTCTGCAGGATGAGCTCGGAGAGCGGAAGCGTGCAGAGCCGCATTGTGCTCCTGCGCTGAGCGGGATCCCGCTCAGGACTCCCTCTCCATCTCCCGCTCCCTGCGCCACCGGGCGAAGTGCTCAATCGAGACGAGGGCGAAGGCGACGATGGTGATGATGTAGAAGACCATGCCGAGGCGGTCTCCGGGGAGTCTCCGCAGGTGCCGTATGAGCCCGGTGACCTGGAGGAGGCAAGCGACTCCCGACAGAGATCCCACGAGAAAGGTGGTCGTGGATCTTCCGGGTCTCATTTCCCTCCCCCATCCGCGTCTATGGAGGCCGTGACGAAGTAATCGCGGGCGATTCTCTCGACGCTCACGCTTACACGCGGAATGCGCGCGAATATCTCATCGATGTGGTCAGGGGTGTAAAGGTAGAGATCACACCTCTTCTTATAGCGCAATTTGCGCTGCCATGACAGCAACCCGCCGTCAGCCGGAAAACTGAAGAAGGCCTTCGACCCGGTAATGGCAACGGCCCTCTCGACGACCCGGCCGGGCTCGGCGACATAGTCCATGAAGCCCATCAATATGGAATAGTCAAACTTGCAGCCGGCCTCGAAGGTCATGAAGTCACCGCAGATGAATTCGCAGGTCTCTGAAACACCGGCCCGGGCCGCGTATTCATTGGCCAGATTGATCATGCCCTCAGCGAAGTCGATGCCCACGACGCACCCGGCGCCTTTCCCGGCGAGAGCTATGGCATAGTGGCCGGGCCCGCAGCCGACATCCAGAACGGTGCGTCCGTCCACGGGGTCGCACCCCTCGATTGTCTTCCGGTATCTGAGCATCATGCTCTTCCGGAGGTATCTGTTTACTATGCGGTTCAGCAAGCTGTTCCGGGTACCGTAGATGGCGTCGAAATCGTGCGCGTAGGAATCGAAGAACTCGCTCGTCCTCCGGCCTGATGTCATTTCCCTACCCTCAAGTCCGGGCTGTTCTCGATGAAATCCTCGAAAGTCGTCAGATCGAAATCCCTCAGAATCGACCCCAGCTTGCCCATGACCGTATTCAGGTTCACGTAACACTTGAACCTCCGCTTCAGGCTCATGGGGAGCCGCGGATGGCACGGGTCTACTTCCCTTGGATGTATGTAGAATATTATGGGTCGCCCCTCGTCCATGACCTTTCGCGCCATCCTGCGGATGACGGCCCAGGGGAAAAGCCGCAGGTAACCGCCGCCAAAGAAACATACGGGCCTGCCCATTACCCGCGCAACCGAAATCGGAAACTCCACGACGTATCCCGATCCCGCCGGCACCAGATGGGGCCCGAGGTCGGCTGTCCTCATGCCGCCGTGGTCCCGGGTCGCCGGGAAAACCGAGGAGTCGTACGTGTAGCCGGCTTCGGCGAGCTTCTCGAAAAACCACGGAGTCGCCTCGGTCGACGAGAACCCCGCGGAACGATACCCTTTTACGGCCCGGCCTGTGATATCCTCCAGCAGGTGTTTCGACTTCTCCGCGTCCTCCCTGAATTCCTCCGGGCCCTGCCTGAACACCAGGTCGTGCGCATAGCCGTGCGACGCTACCTCGTGGCCGCGCGAGACAGCCTCCCGGACGAGACCAGGAAAGCGCTCGGCAACCCACCCCAGGAAGAAACACGTGACGCGGGCACCTCCGGCGTCGAACAGGTCCAGAAGCGTCATGAAGTTCGTCTCGACGCGCGAGGGCAGGGAGTCCCACTCGTCCCGCCCGGGGGATGACCTCAGTCCCAGTATGTGGAACCAGTCTTCGACGTCCACCGAGAGGATGGATTTCATCGGCCCCGCCCCCCCAGATCGTACCGCCTTACTTCTTCCCAGACATCATCAGGGCTTATCTGCGCCATGCAATGGCCCTCGACGCAGTCGTTGACCGTTCCCGCGTAGATATGCACGCACGGGCTGCAGTGAATGTCGCTGTAAACGGCGGTGTTCGCACTTCCCACAGGAGCGTATCGAACGGGGGTCTCCGGGCCGAATATCCCGATCGTCGGAGTCCCCACCGCCGCGGCCATGTGCATGGGCCCCGTATCATTGCTGATGAAGAGATGACATTCCCTGATGAGGGCTGCAGTCTGCCGGATGCTCAACTCGCCCGCGACGTTATAGACACCGGCCCTGCCCGCAAGCCCGATTATCGTGTCGGCCAGCTCTCTCTCGCCGGGGCTGCCCGTAATAACGACCCGGGCATCGTATTCCGCCACCAGGCGGTTTATGATCTCAGCGTAGTTACCCGCGCCCCACCGCTTGGCAGGGGCCCTCGGGCCGGAACCCGGATGCATCCCCACCAGTACGTCCCCCGGACCGATCCCTGCGGCGCTCAGCCACTTCTCTACGGGCTCCGCGTCTTCGTCCGGAATCGAGATCCTTTCCAGTTCCTGCACCGCGGGGGAAGTCAGACCCAGCGGCACCAGGAGATGCATGTACGAATCAACCATATGCCGGTTCGGGTCGATGGCGACGGGGTCGGTGAATATGCCCTTTCTGGGGCTCTCGCCGAAGTAGAAGCCAAGCCGCCTCCGGGCTCCCGTGAGGTACGCGACTATGGAGGTCAGCTGGAAATGCTGCTCGAAGTCGATGACGCAGTCGAACTTCCGGGCCCTGAGCGAGCGGACTATTCTCAGGATACCGGCGATGCCGCGGTCCTTGCCGAAAAGGTCATAGACTATGGTATCGTCAATCGAGGGCTGGGCGGTCAGAATCCCGACCGAGAGCGGCGTGACGAGCACGGTGATCCTGGCCCCGGGAAACTCCCTGCGAAGCGCCGCAAGGGGAGTGAGCATCAGCACGGTGTCGCCCAGGCCGACGAGCTTGATTCCGAGGATGTTCCGCGGGCCGATATCTGACGCGCCCTGGGGCGCAGGCCCGCCGCGTCCTCCGCCGAGGGCCGCGCGCAAACCGTCATAGAGGACGATGGTCCTTACGAGGAGTTTACCGAATGACCTGTCAACGAATCTCAGCAACGCTCGAGCCATAGCCGAGAGAGATTCTAATCGGTCCTTCCGGCGGAATCAACACATAAGCAATGTGCCGCCGGTGACCTCACTAGAGGCGGGCTATGTGTTCCGTCCGCACGCGCTCACCGGAGGCGGACTATTCGGGTCGTCCTGACGCCATCCTCTGCGGTCATGCGGCAGAAGTACGTGCCCGGGGCCACCTCCCTGCCGGACCCGTCACGGCCGTCCCACGAGACCTCGCTCCAACCCGGGGCCGCCTCGTCTTCCAATATGCTCTGTACCTTGCGCCCGGAAGCGGTGAAGATCTCGACACTCACGCGCTGCGGGCTCGAAACCGCGAAGCGGAGAGTGGTGGAGCCCGTGAACGGGTTGGGAGCGGCTTCAAGCCGCAGGCCCAAAGGGCCGCCCGTGTCCGGCCGCACTCCGGCCGTCAGGTCCAGCGCCGTGTCGAGTATCCAGTTGTCCGGGTCGAGCTCCACGCCGACGGGCAGGCCGGCGAGCGTGAAGACGAATTCTTCATGGGCCTCGTCCACCCATACGACGACGAGAGTGTCGCCGCCCGCCGTGCTTATGCCTATATCGACGGGCATGGTGAATACCGGCCCCTCCGTGTGGACCTGGTCTATCGTGAGCGTGAGCTCGTAGCCGGGACCCGCGGGCTCGTAGATCCAGATGTACTCGTAATCGGGCCAGCCGACATCGTAGATCCACTCGCCGAAGAACCAGTCGAGTTCCTGCCCGCTCACAGATTCCACGATGGCGATGAAGTCGGGAGTGACCGCGTAGGAGTATTCATAGGTCTGGCGGTACTCGGCAAGGGAAGCGAAGAAGAGCGAGTCCCCTATCACATGCCTCAGCATGTGGAGCACGGTCGCGGCCTTCTCATATGTCAGCGAACCCCAGAGGTTGATGGGATCGTAGATCGGCGAGTTTCTGCCGGCGCTGAAAGCCGGCCCCATGAGGCTCGACTGGACGTAGGAGTGATAGTCCTCCATGCCGTAGCCGTATTCACGGTATAGCGCCTCCCCGTAAGTGGCGAACCCCTCGCTCAGCCACACGTCCCTCCAGTCCCCCACCGAAACGCAGTCGCCCCACCACATATGGCCCATCTCATGGGCAAGCAGCCAGTCGTAGATGTGATTGGGTTGAATCGCGGAGGTCACGTGCGTGACGCAGGTCTGATGTTCCATGTCCCCCTTGGCTTCCTGAACATACCCGAAAGTAGAGAAAGGGTATGAGCCGTATCTGTAAAGGAAGCCCTCCATCATGAGGGCGACGTTCTCGAAGTGGATCTCGGCGTCCTCTGCCTGGGTCGGGAAGACCCAGTTGGTTATCCAGGCGTAAGTCGAGTCCACGAGCTCCGCGAACCTGCCGGCGTTGACGGTCATGCAATGCGGGGCTATCTGGTAGGAGTTGTCCCAGTGCCAGGTCGTTCTGTTGGCGGTCGAGTCATAGTCCGTGCCGACGAAGTCGCCGTTGCATCTCGCTTTGGTCTTGGTGCCGGCAAGCGAGATATGGTACTCGGACGTGGCCTTGTCGCAGGGCCAGTCCCAGCAGGGGAACCAGAACTTCCCCATCGATGGCGGATCGGCAGTCAGGCCTACGCCCATCTGGTAGGCGTGGACGGGGACCCCTCCGAAATAGAAACCGCCGAAACCGCTGGGACCCTCGTTACCGGGCGTGCCGCCGTAGAAAACCTGTACCTCGAACGTGTCGCCCACGGCGTAGGACGCGCCCAGGTCTATGCTGAGTACGGGGTCATCGTAGACGAACGCCGCCGGGGCGCCCCCCGACATCACCGAGTCCACCCCGAGGACGGTAAGGTCAAGGTCTATGCTGTCGAGCCCGGCCTCCTCGGCGGTCGCGGTTATTACCGTGTTGCCCGAAATCGTCTCGCCGCCTATGTCAATGTAAAGCGAGATATTGTAATGCAGCACGTCAAAAGAGTGCGGGCACTTCTCCGTCAGGCTGTCCTGCATCAGGGGACGGTATTTCAGGGCGTCCACGGCTCTGAGCCACTCCCTCGAGCCCTCCTCGAACTGCCTGGGGTCGGGAAACTCATCATAAGCCGCGGCCGCGCCGGCGAGCATCAGCGCCAGCAGTGACATCAGAACCACGTATCGAGACATTGCGTACCTCCGCTCAGTCGCAGACCGGAACCAGGACATTGAATGCTTACTTCCGGTTTCCATTCTACCACAAAACCCCGCCCCATTCAATTCCATGGGGTCAGGTCTCAAATCGAGGGGGTCAGGTCTCAAATTGCACAACCGGCCCGACAATTCGAGGGGGTCAGGTCTCAAATTGCACAACCGGCCGGGTCGCCATCTCACCTCAAGAGCACGATGCAGACCGACGAGGCGTCCGTGGAGGTGACCACGCGGCAGAAATAGGTTCCCGGGGCAGCCATTTCTCCGTTGGCGCGCGCGCCGTTCCAGTATAGCTCCCCTTCCCCGGGGCCCATGACGCCATCGTGAAGCCGCGCCACCAGCCTGCCGGCGGCGTCATAGATAGAGGCCCGCGCGGTCTCCGGGCGGGGCATGTTGTAGCGAATGGAGACTCCCGCGCGCGCCGGATTCGGAACCGCCTCAAGCGCCAGCCCGCTTGACATTTCACGCGGAAGGTACAGACCGGCATATGCGACCTCGGTCGAGTGGTGGAGCACCCAGCGGTTAGGGTCGAGCCCTATGTCAAGCGGCTCCGCGCCGACCCCAAGCGTGAACTGCTCATGTGCCTCATGGACCCAGACCGTCAGCAGCGTGTCCCCGGCGGCCGTGGCCACGCCGATTTCCAGGGGCATCTCAAAGACCGGACCCACCGCCTGGACCTGGTTGATCACGAGGTCGATTTCAAAGCCGCTCCCCGCAGGGCGCGCATCCCAGGCGTACTCGTACTCCGGCCACCCGCAATCATAAATCCACTCGTCGAAGAACCATCCGAGGTCCAGCCCGCTCACCGCCTCCACGACGTTCTGGAAGTCTGCAGTCGTCGCGACGCCGTAAGCGTAGGTGCTCCCGAAAGAACGCAGCGACGAGAAGAAAGTGGAATCCCCGAGCACGTACCTCAACATATGCAGAACAACCGTGCCCTTCTCATAGATGGTGTGGGCACCCGGGAAATTGGGATCATATATGGGTGAGGTCTCGTCCACGTCTGCGAAGGTGTGCAGCATGAGGTTCTCGTACACATAGTCGTGGTAGGCCTGGCTCCCGTAGGCGACCTCCTCGAAGAGGGGCTGCCCGTATCTGCCGAAGCTCTCGCAGAGCCACACGTCGCGCCAGTCTGCAATGCCCACCGACGCCCCCCACCACTGGCGGGCGAGCCCGTCCGCCACATGCCAGTCGTTGCCGTGGTCCGCCGTTATGGCGCTTGCCGGGTAGGTAATGCAGTTCTGATGCCCCACGTCGGCCTGCGGGGCCGCTACATAGGCGCACTTGGGGAAGGGGTAAGGCCCGAAGGCCTCGACGAACACGTCCATCATGGCATGAACGTTCCCGAAATTGATGATTGCGGTTTCGACCTGGCGAGGGTACACGAAGTAATGGATAAAGTCATAGGTTGAGTCCACCAGGTCCGCGTACCTGCCGGCGTGCAGGGCCACGCGGTGGGTGGCTACGGGGCAGTCCTCCACCCAGTGATAAGTAGCCGTCCCGGCCACCGAATCGATCACCGCGCCCGCGAGAACACCGTTGCATATGACTCTATTGGCGATGCCGGGAACCGTTATGAGGAACTCCACTGTCGCCTTGTCGCAGGGCAGGTCCCAGCACGGAAACAGGTACTTTCCCATGGAGGGCTCGGCGGCACCGAGGGTCCTCCCGACCTGCACGGCGCGCTTCGGGACTCCCTCGAAGTAGAAGCCCCCCATTTCGTCCCCGCCGACATTCCCGGGGTGGCCGTGATAGAATACCTCGATCTCGAAAGTATCGCCGGCCGCGTATGGGCGTCCGAGGTCCACGCTGAGCACCCGGTCGTCATGCATCGACGCCAGGGCGCCCTCCGCAGCGATGACCGAGTCCACCGTCAGCGCCACGAAGTCGAGCTCAAGGGCCTCGAGGCCCTGCTCCTCCGACCTCGCCCTGACAAGGGTGCTCCCCGAAATCGTTTCATTGGCAATGTCGACAAAGAGAGTGATCCCGTAGTGCAGCATGTCGCACGAGTGGGGACAGTCGGTAGCTGGCCCTGCGGCTGCAGCCGCCGCCCACACACCCAGGCCCCACGCCAGGATACAACAATAGAACATACACCTCGTCACAAGGCACCTCCTCTGAGATTGAGACCGGGCACCCAGGGGGCCAGCACTTGGATGACCGGCATACCTCAAGCTTACTCTACTCAAATTCATCGCTACTGATAAGGCGGATTCGAGCGATTTAGTTGGGGAAATCAGGAGGTGGCGGTTATATAATCGGGACATGTTATCCCCGGACCAAGATGCGGAGTCAGCGGCAACCGGAGGCCGGCCGGACAGGCTGCCTGTGGCCGCCATGGGCGCGACATTCGCTCTAATCGCCGCCGCGTCCTTCCTCCCCGGGAAACGCCTATGGGGCATCAATCACCTCGCGTTCTACCCTTTGTACATCCGGTTGGCCGCGCTCGCGCTGCTCTGCGCCGCCCTGACACCGCCGGTTTCCAGGGGTGTTTACGGGGCGCTGTCCCGGGCCGCAGACCGCCTCCCTCCGCAAGGCAGGCTCCGGAACGTCGCGGCGCTCGCGGCCGCGGCCGCGTCGGTCGCAGTCTTCTGGCTCCTGAGGTCCTCCACGCTGCTGCTCGGCGATGCGCGACTGGTCGCCAGCAATTTCGAACACGCTTTCCACCCCGACTACGCGCTGATAGTCAGCAGTCCGCGCATCATCCTGCTGCATGAGTCCATCGCAAGGGGAACGGCCCTGCTCTACCATTACGCAGCACGCATCTCGCTCGAGGCCTTCGGCGCCCCGGCCGTTGACGGGATCAGGTTCCTCAACTGCCTGCTCGGCGGGGTCCTTGTCTATGTTATGCTGCGCGCCGTCATGGCGAAGCCGCGGCCGGGCGCTATGGCGGTCTGGACCGTCACCCTCATAATGACTTCGGGCGCCATGGAACTTTTCTTCGGCTATGTCGAAAACTACACGCCGCTGCTATTCTTCGGCGCGCTCTACGTGCTCTCGGGGCTTGTCTATATGGAAAGCGGCAAGGGCCGGTTTATTCCAGCGGTCTTCGCCTGCCTTATTCTGGCCGTCTTCATGCATATCCAGGGCCTTCTGCTTCTGCCGTCTTTCGTGCTCCTCCTCATCCGGCATTCCCGTGCCCGGGAGAGAGTCGGACCGGCCTATCTGACCGCCGCACTCCTGGCCGTCACAGCCGCCGGAACGTACCTCTTCGCCGTGCTGACACGGTACGGGAGGCACTTCCTGCCGGTCTTCGCCAGCGAGGAAGTCTTCGGCGCTCTCAGCCCGTCACACCTGGCGGACATCGCCAACGAACTCGTGCTGGTGCTGCCGGCGGTTCTCGTGGCTGCGGCCCTGGCGCGGACACGGCCCCGCAACCCCGATGCCCGGCTCCACTTCCTGCTGCTCGTTCTTCTGCCGTGCCTGATCTTCCTCTTCGTCTTCAAGCCCGACCTGGGGATGGCAAGGGACTGGGACCTCTTTTCCATAACCGCCCTGGGACTGGTGCCGCTGGCCCTCGTGATTGTCGGAAGCGCGTTGCGCGCAGGAGGCCGCCGGCTGTCTGAGAGGCTGACCGCCCCGGCCGCCGTCATGAGCGCGGTGCTGGCGCTCGCATGGGTCGGCGTCAACGCGGACCCCGGCCGTTCGGCCCGCCGCTTCGAGGCCATGCTGGAATACGACCTGACGCGGGCCCCCTATGCATATGAGGTTCTCGCGCAACATTACCGCAATCGCGGCGACCTGGACGAAGCCGTCGCAATCATAGAGAAAGGGACGTCACTATCCTATAACCCGCGCCTGATGTCGCTCGCCGCGGACCTTTACGATGAAAGGGGCGACACCGAGCATGCCATCCGGCTGTACAGAGAGGTGCTGGAGCGGCAACCGGAGATAGAGGGCGCCCGCCGGAACCTGGTGCTTCTGCTTCACAGGCTGGGAAGGTATGGCGATCTGTACCAGGTGTCGCGCGACGGCACCAGGTATCACCCGGAGAAGCCGGTTTACCACTACTTCTACGGCCTGGCCCTCATCGACGCGGGAGAAGTCCAGCGGGGCATCGACGAACTCCTGACCTGCAGGCGCCTCGGACCCGGGGACGACGTCATAGCTAATATCGACCGCGCGCTGGACAGGCTGGAGGCCATGGGCCATGATGTGGGTGCACGGGACTCGGCCACGCGGTTTTCGAGACCTAGGCCAGGACGATAGAAACGAAGGGAGACCCCGAATGAGTATGAAGCTGCGATTCCTCGGAGCAGCCAGGAACGTAACCGGTTCAAGATATCTGCTTGATGCCGGGGACATGAGGGTGCTTGTCGACTGCGGGATGTATCAGGAGCGGGACCTCAGTGACAGAAACTGGGACCCGTTTCCGGTCCCCCCGGACTCCATTGATGCCGTGCTCCTCACCCATGCCCACCTCGATCATTCCGGCTATCTTCCCAGGCTGGTCAGGAACGGGTTCGAGGGTAAAATAATCGCGACGGCGGCCACGGCCGATATCGCCGGCATCGCGCTCCTGGACTCGGCGAACATCCTCACCGAGGACATGGAATTCAAGAAGAAGAGACATATGACTGAGGGACGGGAAGGACCGCATCCCTACACTCCCCTCTATGACGAGCAGGACGTGAAGAACACCCTGCCTCTCTTCTCAGACGCCGCCTACGGGGAGGACGTCGAGGTCGCGGGCGGTATCGAGGCCAGCTTCCATGACGCCGGCCACATCCTCGGGTCGGCGATGATCAAGGTCACGGTCAAGCAGAGCGGCAGACCCACAACCATCCTCTTCTCAGGCGACGTGGGCCGCCCGAACAAGCCAATTCTCAGAGATCCCACCTGCTTCGACCAGGCCGATTACGTCATAACGGAGTCGACGTACGGCGACCGGCTTCACGAAGACAGCGATGAAGTCATCGACGATAAACTCTGCGACGTCATCAAATCGACGCGCGAGCGCGGCGGCAATGTCGCGATCCCGAGCTTCGCCATCGAAAGGGCGCAGGAAGTGCTCTATCGCCTCAACACGCTGCTCATGGCCGATTGCATTCCTCACACCATGGTGTTCCTCGACAGCCCGATGGCCGCGAAGGTCACAGACGTATTCGAGCACTATCCCGAGCTCTATGACGAGGAGATGTCGAAGCTCGTCAGGGAGGGCAACTCGCCTTTCAAGTTCCCGAGTCTCAAGTTTGTGACAACGGTTCACGACTCCAAGGCCATCAACAACATCAAGGGAACCATCGTTATCATCGCGGGCTCCGGGATGTGCTCGGGAGGGAGGATAAAGCACCACCTCGCGGCCAACATATCGAGGCCCGAGAGCACCGTGCTGTTCGTGGGTTACCAGGCCAGGGGGACCCTGGGCAGACTCATAGTAGACGGGGCCGAAGAGGTGAGAGTACTCGGACAGAACAAGCCGGTGAGGGCGCGAATCGTTAAAATCGACGGGTTCTCATCTCATGCAGACAGGGACGAGCTTCTGAGCTGGCTGTCGTCCATCAAGAAGCCGCCCAGGCACGTCTTCGTTACGCACGGCGAGGAGGAAGCTGCGTTGCATTATGCCGGGCTCGTCGCCGAGAAGAAAGGCTGGAAGGCCACGGCCCCGGCATACGGGGACGAGTTCGAGCTGGATTAGGCGCAGCCGTTGATGCAGATCTTGCAGACCTGTGCCAGCTTGAGAAACTCCTGATAGCGTTTGGACTGCAGGTACTCCATCAGGCCGATCTTCCTGATATTCGCCAGGACGGGGCTGAACAGGCACCCCCTGAGGTCTCCGTACGGCCCGACCATGATCATGTTCCTGCTGTTACACGGCCCCTTGATCTCCAGCGGATTGGTCAGGAACTTCTCCCAGTTGGCGTAGCCGTCGCCCTCTATCTTTATGCGCCTGTCCGTTGAGGCCAGTGTGAAGAGCTGCCTGGCCGTATCGAGCATCTTCGACCTGAAGTCAGGGCTGTATTCCAACGGCTTCTGCTTCTTAAGAGTTCTCCGGGTGACCTCCGCGTACTTGACTTCCGGCTGCACAATGCATACGTCCACGCCGATTTCCTCAAGCAGGAAGTCCAGCGTCCTGAATATGGAGTCCATGTTCAGCTCCTGCAGGACGATCTGCGCGAAGAGCCGCGTCCTGTAGCGGTTCCTGTCCCGCAGCTTCGCGATCTTCCATGCATTCCTCAGGACAGCGGCATGCACGTCCTTGCCGCGGATGTGATTCATCTCCAGCTGGTCAACCGAGTCAAAGGAGAACTGGAAACCGTGACGCGCGTCGTTCAGAATCTTGAAGATGTCGTCAAACGTGTGCAGCGACTCCTCCAGGATGTTGGTCGCGAAAGTCACGTTCAAATCCCGGCTCACCGCGTCGCGCAGAACGTCCTCGAGAATGGGTGAAAGCATGGGTTCACCGCCTGAGATCACGAGGTGCTGCCCTCCCCAGGCGCTGACCGGGTCCAGCAGAAGCCCCCTGATCTCGGACCTGCTCAAGAGGGGATCGGGACGGTGTTCCCTGTACGCGCGCGTGATGCACATGGGGCAGTTCATGTTGCACTTGTCGGTTATCTCAAGATAGAGACACCGTGGCAGGAGTTCCGTTGGCAGGGTGGTCTTGTGGTCCTGAGGCGCGGGCTTCACCGTGCCTACCGAACCGCCTCCCTGTCTCGACTGGTCCATGATCAATCCTATCCAAAGGGTTCCGACCCGGATAAACGGGGAGAGACCTGGCGCCCCCCCTTCAGACTGGAAATCGGCACGGCAGTCGCCCGACTTAAGGGCAAGACCATCCCGGGCTGGAACAAAATGTCGAAACATGGTATCCTGTAGAGGACAGGGGGCATCTAATCTGGAGTGAGAGGAAAGGTCCTGATATGGGTATATTCGATAAGGTGAAGAGGGCGGTCTTCAAGATCCCGCCGAAGTCGGCGGTGGATTTGCCCCGCAACGCTCAGTGCTGGTGCGGCAGCGGCAAGAAGTACAAGAAGTGCCACTACGAGGCTGACCGCAGGTACTTCGCCTCGAGAAGCAGCGCCTGCAAAACCTACACCTGAGGCACGCGCTAGGGTGAGTCTCACCCTGCCAGGTTGACTTCCGGAGGGCGGCACGCCCCCCGGCCCCCAATGTGCTCCTTGAATGGCTCCCGCTCTTGTGGTAAAATGTAATAAGTCAACCATCCGGAGGTGCGAAGGTGAAACGAGTTGCAGTCCTGTTATTGGTAACCATCCTGCTTCTAATTTCTGCATCACATGCGGATTTCAAGCTGGTGCGCAAGATACCCGCACCCGACGGCTGTAACCTCGGGCTCAGCAAGATTACGGGAATGGCCGAACGCCGGCCCCAGGTCGGACCTGTGACGCTGTTCGTTACCAGCCAGTGCGACGCGTACATGGGGCGGTCCTTCCTCCACAATGTCCGCCCCGGTGACGGGCACGTGATCTGGGAGGACGAGTTCACGCTGACCCCGCCCAACTGCGGCGCCGAAGGCCCCTATCTTTCCTCCGGCGAGTACCACGACGCCAATGACTACTGGCTCACGGACGAATGCGGCGAGATCATGTTTGTGACCTGGAACAAGGACACGCTCTACATACAGAACAGCTTCCATACGACCGGCGTGAACCTGCCGGTGGGCATAGTGGAGCGCAACGACACGCTCTGGGTCGCCGACATGGAAGGCGACGTGCTGCATATAATGGACACCGACGGCGTCATATACAGCACCATCCCGATCGCTTTCGCCTACAGCCTCTCCGCCATGGCGATGCACGACGGCAATCTCTTCGTCGCGAGCAGTTCGGACTCGACCAGGATATTCGAGATGACCACGGCCGGAGCGTACGTCGACACCCACTACGTGGACGGGCTGGCGGGCATGTCTCCCCAGAGCATAGCTTTTGTGGGGGATGAGCTCTATGTCGCAAGCACCCTGGACAGCATCCGCATTTTCGAATTCCTGGCCGCATACCAGGAGCCCACTGAGCCGGGGGACAGCGTCACCATAGAAGTCGTTCCCGGCGAAGTGGCCATCACGTTCGACTCCATTGTCAACTCGGGTTACGTAGAAGCGCTGGTTTACAGTACGCAGCCGTGCCCGCCTCCCGCCGGCGTGGAGTTCTTCTCGCAGTTCTACGAGATCACGACGACGTCATCTCTCGACTACATAAACAAGCTCGCTTTCACCGACTCGTCGCTCGCGGACGGAACGCCCACGGACCTCATCCGGGTGTTCTCGCGCCCTTCCGGGGGATGCCGCGCCTGGAGGGACATAACAACCGTCTCAACCGAGGTGCTTCCGACGCTGAGAATCCTCGGCCGCACGAGGTCGGAGGATGACGAGTTCTCGGTATTCGTGCTGGGGTTTGACAACCGGGACCAGTACGACGTCGTGCGTGACAAGTACCACGACGTACAGGGACATATCATATCGGCCGAGGACTCCATCCCCCAGCAGGCGTATACCGACATGCTGGAGGTGCTGGGCCTGTCGGCCGACGACTTCAATGCCGGCCATTATGGGACCGCGGCCCTTAAGGCCGAGATGGTAGCAGAGATAGCGAGGTCCTATCCCGCCATTCCGCATAGATACATGCCCGGAGAGCCCGGCAGGAACGTCGCTGGGCGGATAATAAGCCGGGCCCGCACGCTGGCCTTCTCCTACAGGTTCTACCCGGTCTGGCTGGCTGGCGTTCAGGTTGCCGGGCCCGTAGACGAGCCCCTCCTGTCGGTCGGGCCCAACCCCACGGGGGAGGCCGTCCGGATCGAGTTCGCCCCCGCGGGCACAGGCGCCGCGGAGGTCGCAGTCTACTCGGTCAAGGGCCGGCGCGTGAAGACTCTCTTCCGGGGCGAGCCCGGAGCCGCACCCGTCAGGCTTACGTGGGACGGTGATAATGAGAGGGGCGTCCGGGTCGCCGCCGGCGTCTATTTCGTGGTCGCCCGCCAGGGTGAGAAAACGGCGACCGGGAAGGTCGTGCTGCAACGCTGATTCCAGGGCCGGCCGGGGTTTTAAAGAAACCCCGGCCGCCTTTTTTCATCAAAAAGTAAGCATTGAAATAACCTATAGAGAGGAGTTGTCAGTATGAAGGTTGCCATGCTTATGGTCCTTGCGGCCCTGACGGTGGTTTCGAGTGCTGCCGCGTACACGGTGGTGCTCCAGGCATCGGACTACATAGCGTCCGGCAATGCCGGCGGGGCGGACTTCTACGTGACGCCATGCGGCGGGGCCACCAACGGCATCGGTCTCGAGGGCTACGACTATGCCGGCGACTGGATCGAGCTCAAACTGGTGCTAGGTCATGACGGCGCCTACAGGGACAGCCTCCGCAGCGCCGCCGATGACATGACCATCGGTGATCACTTAGTGACAGTGTTCGGCCCCGGCGGCGATGCGATTGGGACCTCGTCCTATCAGTCGGAAGGATTGGGCATAGGCTGATCGGGCGCGCTCTATACGAGAGTCGCCGGGAGCGACTTCGGGAACCTGCCTGCGGGGACTTATACCGTGAGGCTCGAGCTCCTGTCGGGCGGTAGACACCGGCTCGACAACCTGTCGTTCACGCTCGACCCGGGAAACGCGGTCGAGTCAACGACCTGGGGAAAGATAAAGGCCCTGTGGAAGTAATCGCCGGACCGGCCCATCCGGCGGCTTCCGCGGAGCGTTACTGAATAGAGGCGGCAGAGACATCCGGGCCGGAAGTGAAGGGGCGGAGTCGGTGACTCCGCCCCTTCGTCTTCTCGCCTGTTCGTCGCGGCCCCTGCCTACTTTATCTCGTCGAACCTGTCCCCGGGAGTCGCGCAGACCGGACACTTGGCCGGCGCGTGCTCCTCGGCGGTGTACCCGCATACCGGGCACACCCAGTAGGAGAAGTCTCTCTGCTGCCCGTCCAGGTTGTCGAGCAGGCCCTGGTAGAGCCCTGCGTGCACCTTCTCTACTTCATTAGCGTAATAGAAGCTCTTCTGGGCCTCGGCGTTCTTCTCAGCCTTGGCGTCTTCGATCATGGCCGGATACATGCTCTTGAACTCATGCGTTTCGCCGGCGACCGCGTCCTTGAGGTTCTCCTCCGTGCTGCCGATTCCCTTGAGCGCCCTCAGGTGATTGTGGGCGTGGACGGTTTCCGCGGCAGCCGCAGCCCTGAACATTCTCGCCACCTGCGTATAGCCCTCCTCGTCCGCCTTCATGGCGTAGGCAAGGTATTTCCTGTTCGCCTGCGACTCGCCGGCGAATGCCTCCTTGAGTCCGTCTTCTGCCTTTCCCATGCCTTAATGCCTCCTTTCGCAGGCCGCGGTCGGGCCCGCCTGGTTGATTATTGCTCTTTCATGAGACGCGGCGGATTGTCCCAGTCCACCGGCCCCACCTTGAACCTGTATTCCAGGCGCGGAAGCACCACGTCAAGCCACGCCTTTTCAAAATACTCGCAGGCACTGTCCCACTCACGCCCCTCTCCCCAACCGTCATGCGCCAGGGTCACCCTGGTCCTGCCCGGCCCGGCTTCGTCGAACCACAGGACGACATGAGTCCGCTGCCCGCGGATGGCAGGGAGATGAAGCGGAGCGTTCCACGTGAATGAGAGCATCTTCCCCGGCTCAATCGCCATCAATCTCATTCCGTCCGCTCCCCGTTCCCCCTCCGGAGCGTCGGGGGCGAAGAAGATCTCGTAGAGCCCGTCCACCCTCAGGTCCACATGGCAGCCCGGGGCAAAGAAGGTCTTTATTCCCTCTTCAGTTGTCCAGGCCTTCCAGACTTCGTCCACACCCGCCTCAATCACGGTCTCGCCGCGGACGACCCTGCCACGCCCTTTCGACTTCGAGTTCAATTCCAATCCCTCCTTTGCACAATCGCTCTGTTGCGGCGTTCTCAACGCCTCAATCCCCTCAGGTTAGATGCAGGCGCGGCCCTAGTAGTCGCTGCGAGCCGGCTTAAGGCGTTCGGAGGAGAGCCTCATCTGGATCCCGGTCTCCGGGCTCGCGAAGCGGACGAAGTTCTCATACGCCTTCGCTGCCCGGCGGGGGCCCGCGGTCCATTCGCACGCATCCACGATGCTCATGTACCGGTCGGCATAGCCCGGGGCGCGCCTGACGGCCTCTTCGCAGTCCTCCTGGGCCTGCCTGAATTCCTCCTCACTGCTGAACGCCGCGGCCCGGTTCTCATATGCCTCGGGCCGGGTCTGATCGATGTCGATGGCTCTCTGGAAATTGTACATGGCCTCGCGGGTATTGCCCATTCTGTTGAACACGACCCCGCGCAGGTTGAAGGCGTCATAGCTCCGCAGGTCGAGGGCGAGCGCCCGGTCGAAGTCTGCCAATGCGCCCTCCAGGTCGTCGAGTATCGTGAGAACCGCTCCCCTCGCGATGAAGGCCTCGACCAGAGACGGGTCGAGCTGAATCGCGCGGTCGAGGTCAATGAGCGCGCGGTTGAAATCCTGCACTATGCCGTACGTCGTTCCCCTGAAGAAACAGGAAAGCGGATCAGCAGCGTCCAGGGCGAGGGCCCGGTCGTAATCCAGGAAGGCCGGAGCGTAGTCCTGCCCCTCGGCATAGGCCAGCCCGCGGTTTCTATAGGCCCAGCTGTCATCGGGATCGATCCGGACGGCGTTCGTGAAATCCTCGATCGCCGAGGCAAGCTGTGCCTCCCGGCTATCGGCGAGAGGGCTGAAGTCGAACCGGGAGCCGTCCGCAGGGTTCATCACAAACGGGGCCATGGGGCGGTGCAGGTCTCGCAGGCGCTGGTAGGCAAGCCCCCTGTTGTAGTAGGCATCGGGGTCTCCGGGCGCGACCATGATGGCATTCGAGTAGTCGACGATGGCCTCCTCGAGCCACATGAGAGCGGCGCTCGCAACCCCTTGATTGATCATGGCATCCGCGAAACCCGGCGGGGAGACGGACACGGCCATGCCGAAATCCTCTACCGCATCGCGGTAGCGGCCTTCCCCGTAGGTGAGCACGCCGATATTGTAGTAGGGAAGCGGGTTGGCCGGATCCAGCGCACCGGCCTGGCTGAAGGCTTTCAATGCCTTACCCGTGTCCCCTTCCCCCAGGCGGGCCATCCCTTCCTCAAGCAGCCGCACTGCATCCTCGCGCGCCCCGGCGGAGGCAGGGCAGTGCGTCAGAAGAAACGCCGCGAAAACGGCGAGAGAGGCGATCTTCACACAGTCGCCGCGGCGCATTAATCGCTTGAACCTCATTGAATGAGCCTTCACACTTACGAGGATACTACAGCCGCGGAATGGGTTCAACACTACAGTGGAATCGGAGAGAACGACATGTTGAGCACCAGCGAAATCAAGAGCGCCGCGATGGAACTGGGAGCCCGACAACAGGTACGGAAGAGCGGTCCTCTCGATGAGGCATGCCGGC
>CAZSBE010000001.1:14300-45023 GCA_964604955.1 uncultured bacterium | reverse complement strand
CTCTGCCTGGAGGCCTGCCCAAGGCAGGCGCTGGACGGGCTCACCGTCAACCAGAAGTCATGCCGCGAGCTGGCCTGCTTCGTGAACGAGCGGGGTTTCGTGATAAAGAGGTGCAATATCTGCCGGAGCATATGCCCCAACAGCCTCGGGATTGCGGCCTAGTCCGTCTCGTCGGCCGGCGGTTCCCACTCGTGCCCGGAGATGTCCTTGTAAACCGCCTTTATCTCGTCCTCGAACTCCTTTGGCGCCTTGACGACACCCCATCCCTTCTGGGCCTGGAAGAGGCCGTCATAGGCGGAGTCGTGAAAAGAGACGATGATATGCGGGATCCCGCGTTCGCTGAGCTCCGAGTCCACCAGGCTCGCCTCGATTGCGTTGCTGAGCGTCTGCACCTTTACGTATTCATCCATCGGAACTTCCCCTCGCTTCCGGTCCATGCGCGCCTGAGTATAGTGGAGGCGCCGCGGCCGGTCAAGTCAGCGGTGTCCGGAACGTGGCCCGGTCTCTACTCATAGTCGAAGGACTTGTCGGGATAGGCCGGTACTGGCGGCACCTCCACCGGCCGGGAGCTGATCAGCCCCTTAAGGTGATGGACTGCGGCCTCGAGCTGCGCATCCCTTCCCTTGAAAGTCTCATGGGGAAGGTTGTCCACCACTACGTCGGGCTCTACCCCGTGGCCCTCTATGAGCCATTCGCCCTCGGGCCCATAGACCCCCGACTGGGCCGCGGTCGCGATACCCCTGTCGGCAAGATAGGTATTGCCAGACCACCAGACCTCCCCGCCCTCGGTGCGCGTGCCTATTACCGCGCCCAGGCCCAGCCGGCGGAAGCCCTCGGCGAAGGCCTCGCCGTCGGAGAAGGTGGACTCGTTGCAGATGACGACCGCGTGGCCCCGGAAGGCGTACTGCATGTTCCAGTAGGGGCTGCCGACGCGGGGAGCCCAGTAGAACCAGGCCCGGCGCAGGAGCTTCTCGAGTATCCAGGAGTCGATGTTGCCGCCCGTGTTGTTGCGCACGTCTATGATCAGGCCCTTGCGCTTGAAGACCGGGAAGAAGCCCTTGACCCAATCGGCATAGTCGTCCCCTCCCATGGCCCTGAGGTGAACGTAGCCGATATCACCGCCACCCAGGTCCTCCACCATCAGCCTGCGCGTGTACTCCCAATCGTCATAGCGCAGGCTCCTGGCGGCGCCGGGGCTGATGGGCTCTACAATAACGTTTCTCTCCGCGCCTCCCCTCGCGGGCTTCAGCGTGAGCAGTACCTGCTCGCCGGCCTTGTTCTTGAGAAGCACGCCCGGATGTTCCACAGCCAGAGTGGCCACGCCGTTCATCGACACTATCACGTCGCCCTGGGAGATGCCGAGGTCCGGCCGGGCCAGCGGAGACAGCCGGTCCGGGTAGTCGGGATCAGCCCTGTAGATGTAGCCGATGCGGTAGCCGCCAGCGCGTTCGTCGCGCTCCAGGCGCGCGCCCAGCGAGGCTGGAGTAATATCCTCATCACCCTCGCGGATGTCCCCGCCCCAGACGAACATGTGAAGGGCCGAGAGTTCACTGATGAGATGGGCTATGAGATCGTTGAGCTCGTTGCGGTCGTTGACCCGCTCGACGAGGGGAAGGTGCCTTTCCAGATGCCTCTTCCAGTCGACATTATGGAGGTTGCGGTCATAGAAGAAATCCCGCTCCATCCGCCAGGCATCCACGAGCATCTGCCGCCACTCCTCGCGGGGGTCGACCGAGAAGACCCACCCCGAAAGGTCTACCTTGCTCTTGCCCAGATCGCCGGGATCGCTGCCCGAGGCATCGAACACGTAGAAGGTATCGCCCACGCGCGCCATGACCTTCTCCAGGTCCCCCGAGAGTTCGTATTCCTTTATGCCCTCGAGCACCGTCTTGACTTCGATGTCCTCGTTCTTGATCTGGAGGGCCTTGAGACGCTTCTCGGGTGTCACCGCCGTTGTCTCCTCGACCCAGTAAAGGTGCTTGGCCGTGGCCGACAAGTCGGAGTAGTTGCCCGGATCCACGGGCACTTCCATTATTCTGGCCTGGAGCCCGGCGAAGTCGATTTCCACGCGGACGTCCTTTTCGCCTTCCGCGTCGTCCCCGCCTCCGTCCTTCTCGTCATCACCCGCGGCCGAGAATACCTCATCGTCGGGCCGGAAGGGCGAGCGCTCGCCCTTCTTAAGCGAGATCATGTAGATCTTCGTCTCCCTGTCGAGAAACGGCTCGGGCTGCCTCGTTCCCCAGACGCTCCGCGTTACGGATTCGAAGTGCCGGTCGGAGAGAAAGTAAATCCACTTGCCGTCGGGGCTCCATGCCGGGCTGTAGCTCTGGGCCCGGTCGGTGGTCAGGTCGGTGATACTGGTATCGTCCAGGCTGTATAGCCTGATCTGGGAGTTCCAGTTCGCCGGATCCTCTACGAATGCGAGCCATCTGCTGTCCGGCGACCAGGCCAGGTCCTCGAAGTTCCCCTCCATTGAGGAAGCGACCTTGAGCACCCTGCTACCGGACACATTCCGCACCCAGAGGTCGTAGTTCTTGTCCGTATAGGCAACATGCTTGCCGTCCGGGGAAGGTACGCCTTCGAAGCGGTACACGGCGGCGTCACTGGTGATCCTGGCGGCCTCGCCGATGCCATCCGCGCGGACCGTCCAGAACTCGAACTCGCCGGTCTCATCCGACAGAAAGAGCAGGTTCTCGCCGTCGGGCATGAAGCGGGCGTCGCGGTAGCGAACCCCGTTCTTGCGCGTGGCCTCGACCAGTCTTCCCTGCTTGAGGGGGGCGACGAACACGCGGCCTCTCGATGAGAGCGCCAGCAGGGCGCCGTCGGGTGACACATGCGCCGACGTGATGTACGTGACGGGGTCGGTGACCCATCTCTCGCGGACCTGGTCGAAGTCCGAAGCGAGTTTTATCGGGACGAGCCTCTCCGTGTCGTCCGCCGCGTCATACACGTAAAGGTCCGCGCCGGACTGGTAGACGATCTTACCGGCATGCATGGCCGGTGTCTTCACGTCCCACCCGCTGTGGAAGGTGTGCTGGCGAAGGTCTCCGCCCGTTTCGGTCATGGACCAGATATTCATGGTGCCGTCGCGGTCGCTTGCGAAATAGACCCTGCCGCCGAACCACATCGGGGTCCTGCTCGTACCCGGGTAGTCCGCCGTCATGGGCTGCGCCTCTTCCGAACCGGCCGTGAACTTCCAGATGTTCTGGGCCGCCCCGCCGGTGTAACGCTTCGCGTGGCTTCCCGGCGTCGGAAAGCGGGTGAAGAACAGTGTCTTCCCGTCCGGAGTGAAGCAGCCGTCGTTGGCCTGGGCGAGGGGAAGGACATCGTTCTTCCCGCCGTCAAGATCGATGGTCGCGAGCCGCCATTCGGGAAGCGTGGAGAAGTGACGCGTCGTGTAGATGATCTTCCCGTCGGGCGTCCAGCCCGTCACGTGCTCGTGCTCGCCGGTAAAGGTGCGCCGCGTCGGAAGCCCGCCGCCTGACGGCATTGTATAGACCTCCCTCGGGCCCTCGTAATGCGCCGAGAAGGCTATGGTCTTACCGTCGGGGGAAATCGCCGACCTGTACTCGAGGCCGGGGTGCGTGGTAAGCCGGCGCGCCGTACCTCCCTCGATCCCGACCCTGTAGAGGTCGCCCTCCGAAGTGAAGACGATGAAGTCCTCATGGATCGCGGGATAACGATAGTAGCCGTCAACGGAACCGCTTACCGCGACCGGGCCGATGGCGAAGACGATTGCGACGATAACTGCCGGAAAGAACTTCATTGCTGTCTCCTTATGTAGGGGTATGCCAGACGGAGAGTTTACATCAAGAGGCCCGCGTATTCAATGGTCCAGGAAGGTTCACCCGGCGCAGCCCGGAGGCGGGGATTCGCTATCCTGCTTTGGGGGTTAGCACCGGCGCGAGAGTTGGGTATAGTGAACCGGGAACTGCGTACCGGGGCCGGAGCTTGACCCGTAAGTTCTCCGACTCGGTTGGTTCTTCTCTCCACCAACCTTTCAGGCCCGGCCCCGGTTTGATGATGCAAGAAACCGCGAAATCTGCTAGGATTATACAGAGCCAAGCAGCGGAGGTGCATTATGACTCTACGTTTCCTGACGGCCGCTCTGATCTGCGTGTCCCTTCTGGCATTGAGCTGCGGCGACCAGCCCACTTCCCCGGCAGAGACCGGGGGACCGGTCATAACCGAAGCCGAGCGGAGTGTGATCGATTCCAATAACGCCTTCGGACTCGACCTCTTCCGCGAGGTCAACACAGCCGCGGCACAGGATGAGAACATCTTCATCTCGCCTTTCAGCGCCTCAATGGCGCTGGGCATGACCGCGAACGGCGCGCGCACCACGACGCTCGAGGCGATGATGAACACGCTGGGATTTTCGGGTCTCAGCATGCACCAGATGGACCTGTCCTACCGGAGCCTCATAGACAAGCTCACCGGGCTCGACCCGGAGACCGTGTTCGAGATCGCCAATTCCATCTGGTACGACGACGGTCACGTCTTCAGGCAGGATTTTCTCGACACCTGCCGGACCTATTTCGACGCCGCGGTGAGGCCGTTGAACTTCGCGGGGCCGAACGCCGCCGACACGATAAACGCATGGGTGGAAGATAAGACCCACGGTAAAATCGACCGGATCATCGAGCCGCCCATCGGCGAGGACGTCGTGATGTATCTGATCAATGCCATCTATTTCCTGGGAACCTGGCTCCACGAGTTCGACCCTGCTCTCACGTCGGAGGTCCCTTTCTACCTGCCGGGCGGCTCAAGCGTGACCTGCGACATGATGCAGCGCCCCGGTGACGAGGAGAAATGCGAGTTCATGTACCTGGCCAACGATCTCTTCCAGGCAGTGGACCTTCCATACGGCGACGGCTGGTACAGCATGACCGTGTTCCTTCCCGGGCCCGGAGTGGAAATAGACTCGGTCATCGGCGAGTTCAGCCGGGATAACTGGGACGCGTGGGTGGCGGGTTTCGCGGTTGAAGAGGGAAGAGTCTATCTGCCCAGGTTTGAAATCGAGTACGACCTTCTCATGAATGACGCCCTCACGGCTCTCGGCATGGGCATAGCATTCAGCGCTTACGGAGCCGACTTCACCGGCATGCGCGATGAGGGCGGGCTCTGGATAAACAGGGTGATACACAAGACCTACGTCAGGGTCGACGAGGAGGGGACGGAGGCGGCCGCCGTGACTGCCGTGGAAATGGTCGAATCCTCCGAGGGACCGTTCGAGATGTCCGTCAACCGCCCCTTCATTCTTGCGATACGCGAGAAGCACTCGGGGACCATTCTCTTCATCGGGAAAATCGTGGACCCCACGGCGTGAGCAACGGAGGCCGGGAGTCCGGCCCGGACTCCGCGGGCCGGGAGCTCTACTTCTTAAGGAGCGGCTCGACCATACCGGCGGGGTATCTCAGCATTCGGTAGACCTGGACGCGGTGTCCCTCCACGAGGTCGGGGTTGCGCCACTCCCAGACGATCTCTCCGCCGGCCGTGACCTCGAACACCCTGGCCTTGTCGCTCTCGCATATCAGGGTATTGCCGTTGGGCAGCCTCTGGGCAGAACCCCTGGTCTCCGAATAGAAACTCTCGGGCGGATCGCCCATGTACTGCCATTCAATGGTCCCGTCAAGCGGGTTGATCTCTATGACCCGCGTGTATCCCCTTCTCACGCCGTTGTCGAAGATGAGTATATTGCCGCTCTCCAGCATCGTAGGGTGATGGGGCCACTCGAGCACGCCTTCCCCCCACACCCAGAGAATCTCCTGAGTGTCCGCCTTGAGTATCGCTATCTGGTTGACGTTCCTCATGCAGACGAGGAGGTTGCCGGCTGCGAACCTCGGGTCCTTCCGGCCCAGAGGCGTGTCCGGAAGCAGCGAGATAGTGTTCATGTGCAGATAGTCATATACTTCCATGTCCATCTCTTCGATCTGCAGCGACCTGGCATCCAGGCTCTCCGCGACCGCGCCCTCCCGGCCCTCAGCAAGGAGCTTGTCCAGTATGGTGTCGATGAAGGAGCGCGTATCGAATGCCGCCTTGATCTCTTCGATATGATCGTATGTCGACCATCGCCCTATCTCTTTGCCCTGGGCGTCCACCCGGATCATCACCGGGAACTTGACAAGCAGGCCGCGGTAGGTCTCCATCTTCCGGCCGATGAAATAGAAGGTCCCGTCGGGGAGCCTGCAGACTTCGTGATGGACCGGGCGCATCTTCTTCCATAGCACCACGGAATTCCAGTCGAGCCGGACGGTTTCCATGTCCTGAACGAACGTAACGATGTCCCCGTTCTCAAGGAATATGCCGTGCTGCCAGCCGCGCTCCCCCATCTGAATATCGGACCACTGGTGGACGACGTTGCCCTCCATGTCCAGAAACGCGGCCCTGGTCTCCAGGCGGTCGAACAGGAGATTATACCCCGGCCACGCCCTGTCCCTGTCGTAAACGAGGACACCGCTCTGGTCCGCGGAAGCCTCCTCGTCGCTGACCGCCGTATAGGGCAGGGACCGCATCTTATCGAGCCGCGCCTGCAGGTCCTCCTCCGCGCTCCTCTCTTCGCCCTTGCCGCAGGAGAGCAGAATCAGCGCCGCAAACACGAGAACCGGAATGACGAGGCTCGCGTAACGCGCCCTGAACCCCGCCGGGACGTCCTGACCGTTCGATGTTCTCCGGAATTCCATTTTTCCGTCTTTCCTCCCGATGTGGAAGATCATTCCTGTCTCACTTTATCGCGGTAATCGGCGGATTGGCGGCGAGGGGAGCAGGCAGGTCGACGACGACCCCCACGGCCGGCCCAAGCATGGCATCCACCGATTCCATATCACCGGGGCGTTCGCCGGCCGGCAGCCGGTCGAAAACCTCGCCCGCGAAACACGCCCCGCTGTGCGACGGTACGACCTCTGCAAATGCCATCTCGTTGAGCCACTCGAAATACGTCCGCCCCGAGGGATGCGAGAGCCGGCAAGTCATGGCTCCGGTGACTCGTTTCCTGACACCCTCGAGAAGGCACGGCGTCACCCGGTCGAACGGGAGCACGCCCGTCTCATCGAGGGGAAGGCCGACCCGCCGCGCGGTCCCGGCAAACGTGATCCCGTACATGACGGCGAACTCGTCTTCAATGTGCCTGTCGTAAAGCACGACCCGCGTGCAGCCGTCATGCGGCGACCAGACCCAGGTTTCGTATCTCGAGCTGTCGCGGTATCTGTCCAGGTCCTCGTAGGTCATGCGCAGGCGCCCGCCGGGCTTGAGCACCCGGTAGAATTCTCTCAGCACGGCTTCGGGGTCGGGGGCCTGCTCGACCGACGAGGCCGCCATTACACCGTCGAAACTCTCATCCTCGAAAGGAAGCGGCTGACCCGGAGGGACGTGGAGGAATGCCGTGTTCTGAAATCCCATTCTCCCCGCGTTCTCCGCGCAGACCCTGACGCGCCGCTCCGACCCATCGACGCCCACGACCCCGGCGGCCCGCGGGGCGACTATTAGCGAAGGCCAGCCGTCGCCCGGGCCGAAGTCCAGAAGCCGGCCGCCCTCACCGCGCGTGGAATGCAGGAAGTCGAACATGGACCCGCGGTCGCACCAGTGCGACCTGTCGGCGGCGTCGAATGGCCTGTAGATGACGGGCAGGCATTCAAATGACTGCGATTCCATGGAGTCATACAGAAGTTCGACGGAACTGCATGGCCCGGGCTTCAGAGTCCTCTCGATCCATTCGAAGATCTCCATGCTCATGCTCCGCGCATTCACTCCCCGGCCGCAAGCCTGCGCGCCGCCGCCGCCAGGCCCTTGACGCCCGCCAGCTCGATATCCGGTACCTCGAAGGGTATCCTGGGCTCCTGGGCCTTGTGGATTCCCACCCTTATCCTGATGGTCTTCATGCCGACCTGCCGCGCCGGCACCACATCCTTGTCAATCCTGTCCCCGACCATTATGCATGCGCGCGGGTCCACCCCGCACGCAGCGGCCACCTGTTCATAGTACCTCGGGTCCGGCTTGGTCAGGCTGAAATCATCCTGCGTAAAGGTGTGCCTGAAAGAGCCCAGCAGCGAGTGTTCCTCGAGCAGCCCGACCACCTCCCTGCCGTACTGGCCGAGTATGCCGAGGCCGAAGCCCCGGCCCAGGTCCTCGACCTCGGCGGCGATGCCGGGCATCAGATCCAGCGGCGGCCGCCGCTCCCGCCATTCCGCCATGAAGGCGCCATATACCGAGTCGAACGATCTCTGGTCGGGCTTGAGATATTTCCAGAAGATGTACTGGTAAATCCTCGGGGCATAGAGGCCCACGGCCTCCTCGACATCCCGCCAGTAGGCGTCTTCCGAATAGCCCCCGACGACGCCGGACAGAACCTCGACCGCAACGGCGGCCGTGGCGCTCTCCTGCACGGATTCGTCAAGGATCACGCCGCCTGCATCAAGGAAGACTGTGGTTATCTTCATCCCTTTGTCCCGTGCGGAAGGCCCGCTCAGAGTCCCTGCCTGATCTCATCGAGCGTGGCCCTCGCCGCCGGCACCATGTCGAGGAACTTCGCCAGTTTCTCGCAGGCATACTCTTCGCAATGGGCGCAGTTCTCGATATCCCTGTCCATGCCGCATTTGCGGATCTCGCACTGGGTGCAGTAGTGGAAGACAGGCTCCTCGGTCGAAAGACAGCTCTTGCAATTGATGTTCTCGGGCTTGATGTCCGCGCTAAACTGCTTGGCCCACTTTTCCGCCGTCTGCCTTCGCATCGCGTCGTCGTCATTGACCGTTGCGATGTAGGCCGGGCAGTCGCTGCACGTGATTCCGCATACCGCCACGATTTTTCCCATGCCGTTCTCCTTTCAACAGGGTAAGAGCATACCTGAATGAACGGTGGTTCATCTACCCCAAACTGGACAGCCTCGCCCGCTTCCCTTGACAACGCCCGGGCCCCCATTCAATATACTGCTTCACGGCGCTTCGCATGGCGGCTTGGGCCGGAATGCGCGGCTTGGATTGAAACCTCTCGGCACTTGGTGTAGGCTCTCGGGTGAAGATGCAAACCGCAGGACAGGGGGGGCAACATGCCGGACGGAGATCCCGTGAGAGTGCTCGGGGTGGTCGGGAGCCCGAGACGAGGCGGCAATACGGACATCCTGGTTGACCATATCCTGAAGGGCGCCCGTGACGCCGGGGCAAGGGTCGAGAAGGTGATGCTCAGCGAGCTCCAGATCGCCCCCTGCCGGGCCTGCTACGCGTGCGAAACGACGGGCCGGTGCGCGCAGGCGGACGATATGGAGGACTTATTCGAGAAGCTCAACGACAGCGGCGTCTGGGTTCTGGGAACCCCGGTTTACTGGTGGGGGCCGACCGCGCAGATGAAAGCCTTCGTGGACAGGTGGTTCGCCGGGGTCCGCAGCCGCGACGCCCGCGACATACTGAGCGGCCATTCCGTGGTGCTGGCCGTTCCCATGGGCGACACCGACCCGGCCACTGCGCGGCATGTGGTCGGGATGTTTGAAGACGCGCTCAGGTTCGTCAGGTCTGAAGTAGTCGATTCGGTGCTCGCGCCCGGCGCCTACGACGCGGGTGACGTCAGGAAGATGCCGGAGGTGCTCGAGAGGGCCCGGAGGGCCGGAGAGCAAGCCGTGAGAGGCAGGTAGGGCGCACATACCGGGACGGCCTATGCCTATTTCCACATACGCCATCATCTACAGCGCCCTGTGCGTGTACGCCGGCGGATGCGTCAAGGGGCTGACGGGCTTCGGTTTCTCCCTGGCAGCAGTCGCCACCCTGGTGCTGGTAGCGCCACCGAGCACCGTGGTCCCGGTCGTGCTTCTGATGAACTCGCTGGTCAACATGGCTCTCGTCTACGGCGTGAGGAAAGAGATCGATCCGGGGAGAGTCCTGCCCCTGGTTCTCGCTGGCGTCGCCGGGCTGCCTCTGGGGACTTACGTCCTGGTCGCGGTGGATGCCGATGTTCTCCGCGTCGCGATCGGCGTGGTGATACTCCTCTTCGCGGTGGCGTTGCTCCTGGGGTTCCGCCGCGAGATCAGGAGAGAACGCCTGGGCTCAGTCCTGGTAGGGGCGGCGGGCGGCGTCCTTAACGGCAGCGTGGGCATCGGCGGGCCGCCGGTCATCATCTTCCTGAGCAACCTGGGTCTCGACAAGCGCTCCTTCCGGGCCAACCTCGTGGCCTATTTCCTCTGCATCAACCTGGCCGCGATCCCCTTCTACCGTGCCGGAGGGCTCCTGACCGCGGAGGTATTCAGGCTGTTCCTGCTTCTCGCGCCGGCGCTCGCGCTCGGGGGGCTTACCGGTTCGAAACTCGTCGACCGCGTCTCGGAGCGGACGTTTCGTCGCATCACGCTGGTCATAGTCATGGCGGCCGCCGTGATGGCCATACTCACCGGCCTCCACAGACTGGTCTGAGGCGGCGGGTTTCTTTGCCCGGCAGGCATAGACGTGGGCCGGAGGGTCAAACGAGGAACAGGATGGCCACTCCGATGACGGCCGTACAGGCGCCTACTATACCGCGGGTGCTGGTCTTCTCCCCGTAAATCAAGCGCACCACCGGAATCACCATGACGGGCATGAGCGCCATCAGGGTGGCCGCCACGCCCGCCTGCGCGTAGGTTATGGCCACCATGGACAGCCATACGCCCGCAAAGGGACCGCTCACGGCACCGGCGAAGGTCCGCAGCAGGGCCCCCCCGTCATGCCGCTTGCGCAGCACCAGCGGCAGCCTGCCGGAGAGCACGACGACTGCCCAGACGAATGCAGCGGCTATGACCATTCTCACGAGTGTAGCCGACAGCGGGTTCAGCGGGCCCGCTCCCGCGCCCCCCGCAACCACCATGCCGTACTTGGATACAACCAGCCCCAGCCCCTGCCCGAGCGAGCCGCCGAAGCCGCTCAGAAGCCCGTAGATTCTCTGCTTCCGGGGGATGGCGTTTACGTCCCTCACGTCCTCCCTCTCGAGAACCACGACGGCGACGCCGGTCAGGGTGACCGCTATTCCGACGATGGTCCATGCTCCCAGAACCTCGCCAAGCACGAAGTAGGCGGCGAGGGCTGACCATATCGGCGCGAGCGCCATCAGGAGCACGCCCCTGCGCGGGCCGATGAGAACGAGCGCGCCGAAATAACCGAAGTCGCCCAGGGCGAGCCCGATGACTCCCGAGAGGCCCAGGTAGAACCACTGGGCGTCGCTCGCCGGGGGTACGAGCGTTCCAAAGCGGAGCAGATGCACGCCGCCCAGCAGGCCGACCGCCATTGCTATGCGGTAGGCGTTGACGCTCAGCGCGCCTATGCGCCGGCCGGCGGCCGCGAAGAGTATCGAGCATGCCGTCCACAGCACCGAAACGAATAAGGCCGCTATTTCGCCTATTGGGGCTGACTGAATCACACCGGACTCCCGCGTTCAAGATCAAGACACGATAACACATCCCGCAGATGATGGGGTCCTAAATTGGCTGCGAGTCGATAGTCCAGGCTTGATGCCCGGGACTCAGACCTCTACGGGCCGGGCGGTCTCTCGGGCCCGGGCGTCGAACTCCATGGCGAGCGCGCCGAGTCTGGAAAAAACGTTTTCGGGAGCGCGGTTGCCGGGCCCGCGGTAGGCGGCGACCCGGTTCTGATGGGGAGCTTCGGGGTGGTGGTACGGGAACTGGAGGTCTTCGGGGACGCCTCTTCCCATGAGGACCTGGTGCTGCATGTCCATGGCGGCCACCTGCGTCTGGATTTCCGAGAAGACGATTCGGCCGTCGAAGCGGTGGCCGTCATCACCCCGGAACAGCGGCAGCAGGGAAACGCCCTGGGCTCCATGCATCTGGGCGCCGACGAAATCGAGGACGGTCGGCGCGATATCGATAAGGCTGGAATGCGCGCCCAGCCTCGCAGGCGCGATGCCCGACTTCTCCGGGAAGCGGAAAATCAGCGGCACCCGGATCTGGTCCAGCCCCACCGTGAGACCGTGGCAGAAGTAGACGTCGTTCTCACCCATGGCCTCGCCGTGGTTGGACGTTATCACGAGGAGAACATTGTCGTAGATCCCGAGCCGCACGAGATCTTCTATGAGCCTTGCAACGCATGAGTCCACATACCTTATGCCGCCGTCATAACGCGCAGCGTAACAGTGGTAGTTGTCTTCATAGCTTAAGAAATTGCCGAAGCCGTCGGTGCGGGGGTTCAGAACCTGGTAGGCCGGAATCCCGCCGGTCGCGCCGTCTTCGACGACTTCGAGGCTCCGCGCAGGGAGATGCTCGATCTCTTTGAGGAAATGGTCGCCGAAGGGATGCGGGGCGTCATAGGGCCCGTGCGCGTCCATGTAATGCACCCAGCAGAAGAAGCGTTCCCTCTTATGCTTCGCCATCCACTCGACCGCAGCCGTGTTGGTGTCCTTCGCCCACCTTCGCATCTCGCCGTTCCTGCCCGACTCGCGATGCGTGGTCTCCTCGTCGTAGACATCGAAGCCCCTGGTTATGGGCATCGCGTTGGCCCCCCCGAGGACGGACGAACTTATGAATGCGCCGGCGGCGAAACCGTTCTTTGAGAGCACCTCGGCGGCGGTTGGCTCGGCCGCCTCGAGGCTGCCGCACCCGCCGCCCCGGAACCTGATGGAGTGGAAGCTGGGATAGAGCGACGTCATCATCGAGTAATGCGATGACAGGGCAAATGAGTTGGGGCTGAAGACCCAGTCCAGCATCACGTTCTCGGTCGCGACCCGGTCGATCGTCGGGCTGGTGTCCCTCTTATAACCGTAGCAGCCGAGGTGGTCGGCGCGCAGAGCATCAATGGTTATTAGGACTACTTGATATGGTCTTGCATGTGCTCGCATCTCATTGTAATTATCGGCAATCCCGCGGGCTGCTTTACTGAATATAGCCGAGGGCCTTCAGGCGCTCCTTCAGCTGCTCCTCGTCGATTCTCTCGTCATCGACCTCTGTTATCGAGCCCTGGCCGTATCCCGGCACGGTTTTCACCGGGTTATCCCTGCGGAAGTCGCCCGTTATGAGCTCGCCGAGTACGCGGCCGTCCATGTCCTCGGCCACGGGCAGCCCTAGAAGATAGAGGAACGTGGGGGTGGTATCCAGAGTCGTGGCGGCGTCGATCAGGTGGAGGGCCCTGAGTAGCGGCGCAAGGGATGTCGGACCCGGCATGACACCGTTTACGTAGCTGAAGATGGAGGTATAAGGATCGTCGACGATGTACGCGCCGGTGTAGCGGTGATTGATTGCCGGCCCGCTCGCCAGAAACATGCCGCGGGCGCGGTGCCTTCCGGACCAGGGGTGCGGAGCGAGAAGGTCAGCCAGCGGGAGGTCCGCGCCGCCGGCGACCACGTGCCTGTCCCGGTTAGAGAGATCGAGGATAACATCGGATGCATACACCACGAGGTCCGGCTCACCGTCGGGGGCAGGGGAATCGGACGGTTCCGCCGCCGTGAAGATGAGGCGGCCGGTCTCTCTGACCCTGAGCGCCATGAGGTCGGCCTCTATCCGATCTCTCACCGCGGCGAAGTCCTCCTCGCCTCCCGAGTAGGCGGACGGGTTTATCTTGATGTCGAACCTGAAATGGGGCGGCCCTTCCAGCTCGTAGCAAGTGGAAACACCGCGGTCGACCTCTCCCGCGACCATTGTCACGTAGCCCAGGGCTTCCAGAAGGGAGTTCATCTTGAGGCCGGCCATGCGCCGCGTTACGGGCCGCATGCCGTGGTCGGACAGGACGAAGTAGGTGGCGCCGTCACCGTAGTGTTGCATGAGCCGGGCGAGTAACCTGTCGGAGGCGACCCACACATCCCTTATCACATGCGCGCGATGGGGCTCCGCCTCCTCCCCAAGCCAGTCGCGCCCGTTCAGCATACCGGGGTCCATGTCCTTCCAGAAGAAATGTCCGACCATGTCCGGCGAGTAGTAATAGTGCGCTACAAAATCCGGAGAAATCCTGGAGACGATTTCATCGTCCAACCGGGCAAGATATGACATCTCGTGTTCGGCATAGGCGATCCTGCCCGCGTCGTCACGGGGGACCTCGTAATCCCACCGGGAAAGAATCGAGTCGGCGGCCGGCTTAAGATACTCGAATTCGGGTGAGAAATAGGTCCGGTCGGGCTGCGGCGCTATGACCTTGGATATGAAGGCCCCGTTGACCTTGAACGGCGGCCAGGTGCATACCCAGTTTACGACTGCCACCTTCATGCCCGCGTCGGAGATTATGGACCAGACAGGAGCGGCGTTCCAGTCGCCGCTCAGGTTGCCGAAGTGCCGCACGCCGTGCTTGTCGACGGTCTTTCCCGTCGCCATGCTCGTCCATACCATAGGGGTAAACTGGTGGCCGTAGGTAGCAAGATAACCGTAAGCCCCCGTGTCCATCATGTGTTTCATGGTGGGCAGGTCGCCTGCCTCAATGAAAGGAAGCGCGACATTCCAGGTGCCCGCGTCCAGGCCCAGGACCACGACCCGTCTGGCTGGCGCCGCGTGCCCATCCCCATCCCCTGCCCCGCCGGAACTTTCATGCGTGATGAGGGGCGTCGCGAGGTTCGCGAAGATGACGTAAGCGACGCAGGCCAGGAGAATCCCCCTCGCGAGGCGCCTGTGCGGCGCGAGCCATCTCGAGGCGGATCCCAGCCGGAAGGTCACGATGAAACTCATCCCGAAAGCGAACGCACCGGATGAGAGCGCGACCAGGAGAGCGACGTTCATGATGTCGTTCATCAAAACGTACCGGGGCAGGAGCGGCGCCGCGTTCATGTAGTACGTCCACACCGCGAAGCCCATGGTGAAGGACGCCGCCAGCGCGAAATACATGATCATGCGCGCGACGACAACCGACCATCTCTTCCCCGCAATGGCGACAATCGGAAACGTGACCAGGGCGAGAAGCGCGGCCAGCGCCGTGAAGGCGACAACCCAGAAGGCCGCCGAGTAGGCAAAGAGGTTCAATTTCATGAAGCCGCCCCCGAGGAGGGCGAGTTGCTCGGAAGGGAACATGAGCACGAGACACGCTATGAAATAGAGAAGCCCCGTCAGTATGCCGGCCACCATGATCTCGAATGCGGAAATTCTCGGTTTCGCGTTTTCCATATCCAACCTGATTCTCATTGAAAACGGCAGGCGATACAACACTTAATTCCGGCCGGCCTGGCCGCGCGTCATGTTTTGACTTAGGCTGGATTTTGCGATATGATTAAATAGTGTGGGATCCGTTCTGCGCAAACCGACATACCGATAGGAGACCCGAAATGAAAGCAGCTCCCTTCCTGGCCCTGGGCCTCATCCTGTTTGTTCTCACGGGCGTTTCCCCGGCGGCGGACGGTGAACTTGCCGCCATACCCCTTCGCTTCGGCCAGGAGAATCTCCAGGTCGCGGAGCGGCTCGTGGCAGGCGAACCGTACGACCTCATAGGCATGCCCGGACTGGATTTCACGAGGGAGACCGGCCTCCCCTGCCTCCCGGTAAGGACCGTGAGCTTCTATGTCCCCAGGGGCATGGAGGTGAAGCAGGTAAGGCTGGATTCCGTGGAAAGGACTACGCTCCCGGGAACGTATCTTATAATGCCGGCCCAGCCGGAGATGCCTCTTACGAAAGGCTTCCCCCGGGAATACGCGTTGCCGGACGAGGCGGTTTACTCCTCCTCTGAGGCTTACCCCACCTCGCCGGTCTCCGATGTCAGTACCGGCTACATGGCCGGCAGGAAGATAGCCAGCGTGCGTGTCTTCCCGGTCCAGTACGTACCGGCGGCCGGGGAAGTAATCCTGAACACCGGCATGGAACTCGTGGTAGAGCTCACCGGTGCCGCGGAAGAAGCCCCTGTTCCCCTGGAGACCGAGGCGGTCCGGAAACTCAGGAACAGCGTCGTGGAGGGACTGGTCGAGAACGGAGATGACCTGTATGCCGATTTCTCCGGCGCCTCGCTAGACCCGTCAGTCGCGACCGAGTACCTTATTGTCGCCCTCCAGAACCACGCCGACGAATACGAGCTGCTGCGGGAATGGAAGACGAGAAAGGGCGTCCCCGCCGAGATAGTCACTACCGCAGACATACTGGCTGCGTACAGCGGCCGCGACGACGCCGAGAAACTCAGGAACTGCGTTCTCGACTATTACCTCAACCACGGCACGGCCTGGGTCCTGGTTACGATGGCTGCCCCGAAGGCCCAGATAAGGGGCTGCTACTGCTCGGTCGGGGGGACGGTCGACGAAGGTATCCCCTGCGATCTCTACTTCGCAGACCTCGACGGCGACTGGAACGCGGACGGCGACGGCCTGTGGGGCGAGACTTCCGACAATACCGACCTCTACTCCGACGTGTGGGTCGGGAGGATACCCTGTAATACGGGAGAAGCCGTCGCGGTTGCGGTGGAGAAGATCCTTACCTATGAGGGCTTTCACTCTTATCCGGCCGACTACCAGCTCGACATGCTCTTCCTCGCCGAGTACGCGGACGCGCAGACCGACGGCGGAATAGCCAAGAACCTCATAGACACCGAGTCCGTGCCGGCTCGCTTCAGTCCGATCACCAAGCTCTATGAATCGAGCGGCAATCTCAACAAGACCTCGGCCATGAACGCTCTCAACTCGGGACAGGGGTTCGTCAACCACGACGGCCACGGCAACAACTCACTCATATCGATCGGCCCGAACGTGCTCAACAAGGAAGACGCGACGGCGCTCACGAACGCCCCGCGCTACTGCGTTCTCTATACGGTCGCCTGCGATCCCGGCAACTTCGAGGGCCTGTTCGGATGTTTCGGGCGGTCGTTCATCGAGTCGCCCGGCGGCGGCGGTTTCTTCGTAGGCAACTCGCGTTACGGGTGGTACTGGCCGGGCAGCCCGGGATATGGCACCGGGGAGCTCTACGACCGGGAGTTCTTCAAGTCGATGTTCACGCGCGGGCATCAGCACCTGGGTATCATCCACGCCGACGCCAAGGCGCAGCGGGTGCCGAGTTCGGGTTACAACGGGACCGACCGCTGGACTCAGTTCACGTCCAACCTGTTCGGATGCCCGGAGACGCCTGTGTGGCTGGATACGCCGCTTACGCTCTTCGCCCAGCACGACACCGACATCGACCCGGGATCACAGTCTTTCAGCGTTTATGTTACGAATGCCGGCACGCCGCTCACCGGCGCGAGGGTGTGCCTGTGGAAGAAGAACGACCTCTACGAGGTCGCCGAAACCACCGGCGACGGGCTTGTCTCTTTCGCCATATCCCCGGTGGACTCGGGAGACATGACGGTGACGGTAACCAGGAACGGCTACCTTCCGTATCTCGGAACGACTCACGTCAGCGAGGGCGATGCGGGCGTGAGCCCCGGGGCGGTGCTTCCGCTGAGCATGATAGTACGCCCCAACCCGGCTTCCGGCAGTGTCATCGTGGAGTATGCTCTTCCCGGGACCGGGGCGGCGGCCCGCGGTGGAGTCATCGAGATATACGACGCGTGCGGGCGCCAGGTGAGCTCGATACCGGTTGAGAAAACCACGACTTCACACAATACCGTCACCTGGGACGGCCGGTCAGGCCGGGGCTCAGCGGTCCCGGCGGGGATTTACTTCTTGAAGATTTCCGACGGGAATGACACAATCTCGACCAAGTTCGTGTTCCTGAGATAGGAGTGCCGGGTCTGAAGCACCTTAAATTCATTCTCGTATTGGGGTTCGTCCCCGCGGGCTATATCGGTTTCCTTGTGGGACTCGAGCTTGCCGGAGTGAACTACCTGTGGAAGTCCCCGCTCAGTCTTATTCTCCTGCTCTTCTGGTCGACGTTCCTGTTCGGGATATGCGGAGCGGCGCTCACGACGGTGATTGCCGCCGTCGGATGGTGGCGGAAACTCGACCCCGGCAAGGCCGTCTTCCTGATCATCACCGTGCTCACCACCATTCTGCTCTTCATCGACAGGTTCGGAGCATGTTACGGATGTCACCAGTTTCTGGATAAACGCGCGCCCCACCTCATCTACACACCCACCAAGAGCTTCATGATCACGGTGGCGCTGGCCGTAGGCTGCGTCGCCGCCGGTGCGCTCGCGGGAGGTATTGCATACCTGCTGTCCAGGTTCTGGCGCGTCAGGCGGGTGAGACTGGGGCTCTACGGCCTGGCACTCGGATGCCTTGCCGTCGCGGTCATCGTCAGCATCCTCTCGACCCCCACACTCGGTGTGAAGACGTATACGCCCGAAGAGGCCGGCCTGCCGGTTCGCCAGGGCGGCGTCGACCGCGTGCTTGTCATAGTAGACGACGGGGCGACATGGGGCATAATCGATTCGCTCATAACGCAGCGGAAGCTCCCCGCATACAAGCACCTTGTCAGGAACGGCGTGCGCGGCCACCTGGCGACCCTTTCGCCGACTGTCTCCCCCCCCGTTTGGACGACCCTGGCTACCGGCCATCCGCCCTTGAGGCACGGCGTAGGCGGTTTCATCAACTACGCCTACCCGGGTATGACTGAAGGGATTTCCGCTTTTCCCTGCCCCACGCGCATGATGCTTCCCGAGATCTTCATAAAGCTCAATGCCATGGGGTTCGGGAGCTCGCGCCCCCTCGGGCCCAGCCACAGGAAGGTGAGGTCGCTCTGGAACATAGCCGGAGACATGAATATCGACGTCGGCATAGTCGGATGGCGCTACACCTGGCCCGTCGAGAAAGTGAACGGCTTCATGGTTTCCGACAGGCTCCACTACGACAGGCCGGAGAATTACGTGTACCCGCCCGAGCTCTCGAACTACGTCAGGGACATTACGAGGGGAGCGCCGGCCGCCGACCTCGAGAATTTCGTATCATGTGAAGTTGAATCGCTTGCAGTCGACCCCAAGGCGACGACCAGGATGAGCCTTCTCAAGCACTTCACTAGCACCGATCTCAAGTACCAGGTAGCCGCAGAGAGCCTCTTCGCAACGCTCGACCCGACCTTCATGGCGATCGGGCTCACCAGCATCGACGCCATCGAGCATCTTTTCTACTATGAGCACTCGTTGTCTCACGAGCCCGCGAGGTTCCCGATGACCCGGTACCTTGAGCGCTTCACGTCTCCCGGGCTCGTCCAGTGCCTCGGCGGAGTCATCGACAGCACCTACATCTTCCACGACAGGCTCATGCAGCACTGGGTCGACTGGCTGGGGCCGGACGACGTCCTGATCATCGTATCGGACCACGGTCACGTGATGAACGGCAATGCCCATCATTACCCCGAACCCGGGATTCTCTTGATGTACGGGAAGCCTTTCAGGAAGGGGCTCAACCTGAGCGGCGCGAGCGTCTACGACATCGCTCCCACTGTGCTATACCTCCTGGGGCTGCCCGTGCCTGAGGACATCCCCGGGCGGGTCCTGGAAAAGGCCATACTCGGCGCCTACATGGACGACAACCCCATAAGAAAAGTGAAGTCATACGAAACAAGCAAGCTCCAGCAGCTGGAGCCCCCGCCGGAGGTGGACGAGGAGCTTCTCAAGAAACTCAAGGCCCTCGGCTACATAAGGTAAGAACGCGATTTTATCCTTGAGTAACGGCCTGCTTAGGCTTCATATTAGATAGACACATCAAGCAGGGGGGCTTTTCTGGCTTCTTTCTTCGTCATGCTGGGAACGGGCGAGCAGAAGCTCGTGACCAGCGAGAAGCGCATATTGAGCATCGGGCGCTTGCCGTCCAGCGAGATCTTCATCGATGATCCCGTGGTATCCAGGAGGCACGCCGAAGTGTATCTGGCCGAGGAGGGCTACTTCGTGCGGGACACCGGAAGCCGGAACGGCACTTTCTTAAACGGTGAGCGTGTGTTCGATCCGGCGGCCCTCAGGCCCGGCGACGTAATAGGCATAGGAAGCTCCCGCGTGGTGTACGAGCCCAGCGACAGCGTCGCCTTCCTCAAGGACGGCAAGGACACGCAGTCCACTTCGGCCATAAGTCTCTCCGAGCCCACGCCCGAGAAACTCGCGAGCGCCCCCGTCACGCTCCTGGAAGCCGTCGCGGAGGTGGCCCGCAGGATATCGGAACCCCAGCCGCTGGAGACACTGCTGGACTCCATCCTCCAGGTATGCATTCGGAAGACCGCGGCGCAGCGGGGCGCAATAATGCTAATCGGCGACGACGGCGAGCTCGCGCCCAAGGCGTACATATCGACTTCCCCGGCGCATGAGAAGTTCGCCATAAGCCGCACGATCGCCAACCAGGCGATCAGAGACAACCAGGCGATCCTCATAAGGGACGTTGAAGGCGACGAACATCTCAAGATGAGCGAGAGCATAGCGAGCCTGAAAATAAGGTCGGCAATCTGCACGCCCCTGTGGAACGGCGAGAAGACCGTCGGCATTCTGTACGTGGATACCACCGAGCGCAGCAACCTCTTCGGGGAAACCGACCTCTACTTCTTCTCGGCGCTCAGCGGGCTCATCGCCGAGAAGATCGAGAATGCCCTGCTCGCCGAGATAGCAAAGGACAAGCAGAGGCTGGATACCGAGATAGAAATCGCAAGGGACATTCAGCGGAACCTCTTCCCCAAAACGCTCCCCGAGATCTCCGGCTATGACATAGCGTGCTTCAACCGGCCCAGCACGGAAGTGGGCGGCGATTACTATGACGTGCTCATTCTGGATGATGACTTCTACGGCATGGCCATCGGCGACGTCGTCGGCAAGGGAATCGGAGCCGCCATGCTGATGTCGAACCTCCAGGCCGTGCTGAGGGCGAGAGCCTGGAACATAAAGAGGCCGGGCGATCTCCTCAACCGCATTAACACCGACATCGTGGGGAGAGTAGGTGAGGGGAGGTTCATTACGTTTGTCTATTTCCTTCTCGACACGCAGAACTCCAATCTCATCTACTCCAATGCCGGGCACAATCCGCCCTATCTCGTGAGAGGCGGTGAAGTCAAGGAACTCGAAGTCAGCGGTATCCCCCTGGGCATATTCGCTGAGACCAGGTACGGGGACTCGGAGGAGCCACTGTCCCCGGGTGACGTCGTGGTGCTGTACAGCGACGGCATAACCGAATGCATGAACAATGAGGAGAATGAGTTCGGGGAGGACCGTCTCAAGGAGGTCCTCGCCGCAAACTCGGACCGAAGCGCGCACGACATAAGCGAAGCCATCGTGCGCGCCGCAGACGACTTCCGCGAGGAAGCACCGAGTTCAGACGATATTACGCTTGTCGTTCTGAAGCGCAGGCCCGCCTAACGCTGCATGATCAGTTTCTTCGTAATGGTCTTTGACTCCGCCCTCAACACGACGAAGTAGGTGCCCGCCGATACCGGTCTGCCGTCCTCGTTGTCACCTTCCCAGGAAATCCTGTTCGAACCCTGGGCCATGCGGCCGCTGAAGAGGCTCTTTACGAGCCCGCCGCTCACCGAGTACACTCTCACGCTGGCGCGCTCGCCCCCGTGGCTTGCGAACTCGATCTCGACCGCGCTGCTGGACGGGTTCGGCCGAAGCGCCAGCCTGAACTCTGAGGGCCGCTCGGCTTCCGCGCCCGCACCCGACTCGATGGTGAGCAGGCCGCTGTATATGGCGAGAGCCTCGCCGCCGACCTCACCGCAGGCGACTCTAACCAGCCCGGCTTCGGTCTCAATGTCCGGAACAGTCCATTCATACTGCCTGCCTGCCACGTCGGAGGCGATCAGGTCCCAGGTTTCGCCGCCGTCGGCCGAGAAAGAGAGCCTGTAGACGGGGCTCTCCTGGCAGTCGAATGTCTCCCAGTCGATGCCGGCCGTGGTTCCGGAGATCAGCACGTCCTCCCCGAGCACCTTGACGACCGGCTCGGTGACGTCCACATCCGCCACTGCCTGCAGCTCAAACCCGCCAACGAAACACGACATTCTGGCAAGCGTATTGCACCCGCTGTTCGCCAGCGCCAGCTGCGCCTGCGTGCCGGGGAAGAGAGCCATGATCTCCGGGGCTCCGTCCGTATCATAGTCGAAGACCAGAACCGACTCCGGCACCGCCCGCACACTGTTCTGAAGGTATATGTGATTGACGTCGACCTCCGCGGCATTGAGAGCGCCGGGAACCTCGATGAATGCCCTTAACCAGTCGAACCTCAGACCTATGTGTATATTGCCTGGAGTAACGGCTGCCCCTGAGTAGTACCTTGTGGCCTCGGAGAAGCCCAGGCTGAACTCCAGCGTGTGCGCCCGGCTGATTATGCGCCCGGCGATATTCCTGCCCGGGTCGGCCGGGTCATATGTATGCGGGATGAGCGGGTCGCCCCTGACGACGTCTTCCGCCCCATCTATCTCCTGAACCGCGGAGCCCGTCTCGCCGAGGTAGTAGAGGTCCTCGGTGGCGTCGAGAAGCCCGACCAGCGCGTTGTACGAGTCTCCCGGAATCGAATCCCCGGCCGACAGCAGGTGTCCGCGCAGGTCGTCTATTTTGTACTCGACCACCTCCTGCGGCGTCCTGTTGTCCTCCCCCACCGCGAAGATGGAGAACTCGTCGTCTTCCGACTTCGAGCGGCTCAGGATCCTGAAGACCGGCACGTTCTCAACCGGGGCTGTGGTTACGTCCCTCCATACGCCGCAGGTATCCGAAGGCCGCGAGAACACCCTTGCCAGGTCCTCGTCAACCCCCGGCGGCAACACCGAGTCCAGCAGCGCGACCTCGGCGACGTACTCGAAGGTGGCGTCCGTGCCGATGTCATAGTATTCGGGGAAAAGCGTAACGCCGGCTGGCGGGTCGCAGTCGTCGGCGGTTCTCACGGTTACAGTCACGTCGCCGGAATCGGTTACGGCATCGAACGTGATCACCAGTTCTTCAGGGATGACCACGACCTCAACACTGTCGCCCGCGGGTGCGGGCTCGGTATAAACGTCTTCGTCCGTCATCTCGTAGACGTGAATGCTGTCATCGTCACCGGCAAGGTAGAGGTGCTCGCCGATGAATGTGGCCGCCTCCGGGGAGAAGGTCCCGTTGAGGCCCCCTGTGCCCCAGTCCTCCACCTGGTGAGTACCGACTACCGTGGCGTCTATGGTCATCTCGACTATGGTGGTGTTGTCCGCGTCGAGTACGAAGAGATTCTCATTGTACGTGGCCATCGCCACGGGGGTAATGACTCCGTCCAGGGGCTCATCGCCCTGGAACATCCCGATGCTTTCAAACCTGACGAGATCGGTGTCGGCCTGGTCTGAGGCAAAGATGGAAGAGTACTGGCCGGGGGCCATGCCGCTCGGCACGGAGAGCTCGTCGAGAAGATAGGTATTAAAAGCCCAGGCTGAATCCACTGTTTCCCAGAGGAGGCCCACTATCGCCCCGCATTCGGTGCCCACGTAAAACGCGCCGTCGTAAGGGCAGAACGACATCGAGATCGGCAATGTCGCACTCGGGCACTCGGGTATGACGAAGGCCCAGTCGTCCTGGTTGACTATGTGCCCGTCGTCGGGGTCGATCCTGACGACCATGGCCCCGCCGCCGATATAGCACCCTCTCGTCAGGCAGAGATAGGTCCCGTCACTGGCCATTGCCCTAATGATCGAAGACCCCGCCTCGCAAGCCATCTCAGGCGCGGGGATCTTGCGGATGAGCTGGAAGTCCGCGCCGGCCGGCGCGGCAAAGCTCAAGAACAGAGATAAAACGAAAACCGCCGATAGCAATGCTTTCACGACTTGCCCCCTTTGCTGTAGCCGTATCGCAGTTGATGCAGTACTGCCGATGGTCCGTACGGCGTCAGGTATGATTACCTTGCCACGCTCGGGGATTGTATCACGCCAAGCCCCGCATTTTCAAGGCCAAACTGGCGCGGGGGCCCGATAAGAGGACAATAGCGCCTGCCGGAAACGTGGTTTGGCGACCGGCGTCAGATTGCCGCGCGGGTCCGCCGGTCCGGGGCATCCCGCGGTCTAGCCCGCTCCGCCGCCCCCGCTTCCTGCCCCGCCGCCTCCGCCGCCCGAGGCACCTCCGCCCGCCCCTGAGGCCGTGCTCATTGTAGAGGTAGTGGTCACCACCATCGACGAGAAGGCCTCGCCGAAAGCCTCCGGGGAAAAGGCGTTCGTCCCGGAGCCATGGTAGACATACCACGGCACGTACCGCAACTGGTCGTTCTCGGGTATGGCGGCCGCCAGGCCCCGATAGAACTTGTTCGACATTCCCAGTACAACCCCGTAAACGAGGTAGTCGGATACTCTTGTGAGAATGTCGCCGCGGCTGAGCGCCCTGAACTCATCGCTCTTCAAGTATTTCTGAAGCGCCTGCCATTGCCTGGCACGGGTCTCTCCCTCCGCGGTGCGATGATAGACGAGAAACGACAGCACGAATACAACGATGCCCGCGATGCCCAGTACGATGGTCCATACACCGAAGATGAAAGCCGCACCTATTGACAGGAGAATCATCGCAACCCCGAGGGCCACGGAGAAATAGGATCCGCGTATGCTCTCCCTGTCGAACCACTCCTCCTTCTCCCCCAGCTCCGAGACCTTCTTCTTCCACCCCCCGAAGAATTTGATGAAGTCCCTGCGCTTCTTCTTGATACCGTCCAGCGAGATGGAGTCGCCCCCGGCCGCGAGGTTGTCGAACAAGAACTGAAGCAGATCTCTCTCGTACTCGCGAAGAGCCGCGGCGTGCTGTTCCAGGTGGCGGCGCTTGAGATCCCAGTAGTACTCGGACTCCTGCTTCATACCCCCCCAGAGACTCTTCTTTTCGACCGTCTCCTCCCTGAGCTCCACGAACCCCCGACGGGCGAGGTCGAGCATGGTGCCCACGAGGTCCCTGCCCGAGACCATGCGGTTGTGGAGTAGATAACCCACCAGTGCCGGGGGCGTTCCGCCGGGCACCTCGGACGTCTTGTCCATGAACTGGGGGAGCTGGGGCCGCCGCCCGTAATTCATGTATATTTGCCGCCAGCCCAGGAGCCCGGCGAGGGCGAGCAGGGCCGTGAGCCACCTGCCCGCTTTCTCACGCTTCTCCCGCTCTACCTCGCGCCGAAGGGATGCCTCCCGTACCTTGTTCGCCTCCTCTACCCAGGCCGCTTCCTCGGCCATGACCTCGCTTCTGACCGCCCCGGATGCAGAGCGGGCGCCGGGGAAAAGCTCCGGCGGATAGAGCGCCCGGATTTCAAGATAAGTCCGGCCGGGCAGGTGCGAACACTGTGCCAGGATCTCGCCGTCCGCGGTGATTCTCGATTCGGCCCATAGCGGACCGTGAAGCCACTCATTGATGTCCGCTCTTGCCACGGGTCCTGGCGGGACCACGCGCAACGTGATATTGCTCTGTGACTTCTCCCAGTCCTCGCTCAGGAACTTGTAGTAGAGCAATGCCGCGTCTTCGTATCGCTGGACGGCGTTCAGGGCGCGGTAGCGAAACTCGAAAGTCCGGGACTCGTCGGCGGCACGGTAATACCAGGTCACCCTGGTTCTGCCCGTGGTGCCGGTCACCTGGTAAGTGCCCGGCGCTTCCGAGTCCGAAAGCACATAGGGCCGGCCGTTTTCCAGAACCTCGAAATCGTCAAATGTGACCCGGCCGCCGCGGGGCATATCTCGGTAGGCAAAGGAGAATGACCCGCTGAATGTGTACGTCCGCGCCTCGCTGACGTCCATGTTGCCATCGGGGCGCAGGTGCGCGTCTATCTCCACTCCTGAAATCCGGTAGGACTTGGCCGAAACCGCCGAGTGGAAGGCCATCGAAAGCGCGGCTGACGCGAGCAGCGAAGCCGCCAGAATACGGACCCACGAAGCTCTCATCATCATAGAACCCCTCAGATTTGTCTGTCGGCCCCCCTCGTCAGGAATCTCCTGCGCCTGCGGCCGGCCGAACCAGTTGAGCTCGACGTCTTCCAGGCAAAGGACCTCGAGTTCCTTCTCTTTCTCTCCCGAGTGGATATTCTCAGTCATCGGAAAAGGCTGCCACCACAAGAACTACGACAACAATGCGCCTGATATTCATGTGCGCCCCCCCTTTCGATTCACGAGCAAGCAGTATAGCAGGCTTCAGTCCCGGCCCAAATACGATTCCACGAGTCTCGCGGCGCGCGCCCTGCGCCTGTGGAGCTCTCTGCCGTATTCCGGGTGAAGGTGCACAAGGGCTGTGGCCCAGAGGCTCCAGTAGACGTGGAATGCCGCCAGGAAGAGTCCCAGGCGCCTGGCCTGCTCCTCAGGCAGCGCGCGGACCTCCCGGTAGCCGTCCAGCAATGCCTGCCGGTAGAGTGGGTATGCGGCATCATCCTGGCAGTGTTCGAGCGCAATGGCGAGATCGTAAGCATAGTAACCGAAACCGGAATCGTCGAAGTCTATGGCGCGCGCCTCCCCGCCATGGAACAGCACGTTGGCGTCGATACCGAGGTCGCCATGGATCATGCCATACACTTCAGGGCCCTCGCCCCAAGCCTTCATTACCCGCCGGACTCTGAGCGCAACAGCCTTGAAGGTCCGGTTCGAAGATGCGGGCAGGAGGCTCCATGCCTTGCTCGCCGGAAGCCCGGTGCCGTCATCGTCCTTGAAGAGTCCGTCCCAGTCGTAACACTTCCCGGCGAGGCCCCTCGGGGCTTTGTAAACAGACGCATGGGCATGGAGGTGCGCCATGAGCCGCCCCTGCGCCTTGAAGTGGCGCGGCCTTATGTTCCTCCTCACAAACCGTCCATGGAGCCAGCGCAGAAGCGAGCATCTCCTGGCTCCGGGGACGCCGGGAATCTCAACCACGGCGGCGAGCGCGCCGTTGCGTGTGCGAACCGGCTCGGGTACCCCAAGTCCGGCGTCCCGCCGCATCGCGCTCAGCCAATCGAGTTCCAGCTGGATTCCATCGGGATTCCCGCAGCCCGCCTGGTGAACGCGGAGCAGGTATCGGCCTTCGACGAATGGACCGCCGCGCAGCGCGCTGCGCGGCCCGGCGGACTCGCTCACCCGGAAGAGGGTGTTCCCGGCCTGCCTGATGAACTTGAGGTCGGCGCCGCCCAGGCCATAGGCTTCGAGCGCAGCCCGGGCCAGGCGCCTCATCCTGCGGATGCGGCTGAGGCGCGACAGGTCTTCAAAAGGTCTCATGCGTACGATCCCGATGCTACAGCGGCTTGACCATGTGAATGTCGTCGGGCTCCATGGCGAAGAGGTCCTCGTTCACGTCATGAGTGGGCTTGAAACCGTGCTGCAGGTAAAACCCCACTGCGGATCCCGATGGTATGGCAGAGACGTACAGCCTCCGGGCTCCCGCTTCGCGCGCGAGTTTCTCGACCTCTCTCACCAGGTCGGTCGCGAGACCCCGCCTGCGGTATGCGCGGTCGACGAACAGCGCCGCCAGCTGGGCCATCCCCTCGGAGAGTTCGGGCAGCAAAACGGCGAAGCCCGCCAGCCTTTCGCCGTCCAGCGCGCCGAGAAGGACACCGCCCCGGTCAAGGACCGACTTCCACCTCTCGATGCGGGTCTGAACGCTGAAACCCGCGGAAGGTTCCTCCGACCAGCGCGGGACCTGCCAGTCCACCTGTTGGGATTCGAGCGCGCTGTTCCGGAACACGTAGCCCGTGGTCACATGCTCGGACCGGTCGATCTCGCCCGCCCGGTTGATACTCTCGTTCGGCAGCTGCCGTATTACGACGGGCGGCACAGTCACCTGCTTTCGCTGCTCACATTGACTATGGTTATCTCCCGTTCGATGACCGCGTTCATTTTATTGGGAGGCATGGGCAGCGTTGTCTCGCTGACCACGACTTCGGTCATCGTGACCTTCTGAACCCAGCCGGCCTCAAGGTCCTTGTAAATATCACCCCAGTAATGAGAGCTCCCCACTGTTACGACTTCCATCTCCGGCATGGGCGTCATGATCATTTTGAACGAGCTCGCGCCCGAATCGTACCCGATGAGAGCGCAGTGCCTGCCGTTGGCTACGCCCAGGCCCATGAATTCAAGAGTTATCTCGCCGTTCGTGAAACTCGAGCCCTCGGCGATACTCCCCCCCAGGTTGGTAGGCGCCTCGCCGAACGCCGCGGCATGCACGATCTTATCGCCTACCTTCCTCAGATCCTGAATGCCCGCGCCGTCGGGGACCGGCTCCGGGAACAGATTGCAGAACGCGTGGAAGTCGATAAAGGCATTATAGATGTGATAGGATTTGTCTATCGGCACGGGATTGCCCTCACCGTCGACCAGGCCCTCGAACTTCGCATGGTCGATACCGAAAACCTGCCCCTTCTCGTCCAATCCCCGCTGGTCGAAATCGTGAGTCCAGTTCTCGAGCGCAGGTATAGAGGCCTCCGCGCCGCCCTCCGGCCCGAATGTGAAGCTCAGACAGGTGTACTCGTCTGCCCCCTTCCCCGTAATCCCCGAGGGGGTGCACTTGAGACGCATGCGGAATACGTCCGTCCCGACAAGCGACCCGTCAAGCGCATAGGTGATGAGCCTGGACTCCATGGAGAAAACCTGTGTTTCCGGCGAACGCCGACCGGCAAGGTCGAACTCTCCATCCAGCAAAGACATATCCTGAGACGCGACCCCGCCTGCAACGGCGAGAGCAAGCACGAGCCAGACCTGTACAAAACACACGAACCTCATTATCATCCGTCAACCCCCCGTTGCACCTGCTTACTGCCGCAGCCTGAGCACGTAGATCACCCAGGGCGCGATTCTTGTTTCATTCACCCACTTGCAGGGTTCGCCGGGCCTGCCCAGTGGCTTCCGCATTTCCACAACGTCGAGCCCGGCCCGCTCGTAAACTTCACGATAAGCGTCATCGGCCCAGACGACGTCCTCCACGGGCCTCTTGTCATCGACGTCGGTTATGATGATCTTGACCCTGTCGCCGGTCCGTGCCCGCCGGTTCCCGGGGAAGTCCCTGGTGCTGAACGAGGCCCATTCGTTTACATAGATCTCCGGCGCCGACACGACGCTCACGATTACGCCATCGCGGACAAGCAAGCCTCCGAGTTCCCTGAAGAGGCCGGCCTTCTTATCCATGGTGGGAATGTTGTCGAAAGTGAACACCGAGAGCACAAGGTCGTAAGTCTCGCAAGCCGGCGACGCTAGGTTCCCGTCCTCGACCAGCCGATAGTCGCCTTCAGGGTCCGCTGCGCGTGCCTGTTTCAGCATGTCGCCGGCGATATCGACCCCGACGGCTTCGAACCCCAGGCTCTTGAGGAACCTCGTCGAGCGCCCGGTGCCGCACCCGAAGTCGAGCGCCTTCTTGCCTTTGACGTATTCGGCTATGATCTCGGGGATATCCCTGTAGGCCAGATAGTACGTGCCGGGGAACTCCAGCTTCGCATAGGCCTCGGCCCGCTGCGCATCGTCATAGACATTGTCGAATTGCATATTCATCCCCCGTCAAGAAGCGGGCAGCGCGAGGCCCAGCCACACATTCCCGCCACCAGACCTACAGGTTCCCCCAAAAGGCGCTGTTCGTCAAGACCGCTTCTCGCAGGCAGTGCAGCATCGGGGCCGATTTGACCCGGGACCCGCCGCCGTGCGCTGTAAAGCGAGGCCGCTGATGTGCCGAGACTGAGAATAGAGCAGGGATCATGCTCTTGGGAGAGGGGAACCGTATATGAGATGCCATTCAGGCGTGATAGTCTTGTCGGTCGCCGCGCTTATTCTCGGAGGAGCATTGCTCAACCGCCCGGTCGCGGCGTCTGCCCGGGACAATTCCGCCTCACGGGAAGCGCAAACGGAGCAGATCAGCAAGGGCAAGCGCGGCAGGCGGTTGACCCGGGTCGACGCCTGGGTGGCCGGCCTCGAGGGCGACAAGAAGAGAATCTACGAGAAGTACGGTCACCCGTCGGGTCGATACCGCCAGGAGTCGATGGGCGCCGTAGTCGAGAAGTGGGTGTACTCGGATCAGGGCAAGACGTTCACATTCAGAGGCGACAAACTGGTCCGCTAGGGCCGAACCGCCGCGTCTTCGCTTCATTCTACATCATCAATAGCGCATTTGCACAAATGCAAAAAGGCCTCGTGCCGTGGGGACTCTTAAGGTCACTTAGGTGTGTCAGATCCTCCCCGGTTCGTGGCAATACCGTACAGGGCGCCCCGCCAGGGTTAGACTCAGATCCGCCCTGTATCTACCTCCTTGTCATACAATGAGTTAGTCTGCTTAAAACCCGATGGAGCGTCACGAATCTGTGGCATAACGTATGCATAAGCATAGGGCTGCGGGGTTGTGCCTTGCCCATTAATCAGCTGGCTCCTGCGGTGTCCCGCGCCGCGGGGCAAGCCGAGCATCCTCTGAGAGGAGGTTACGTTATGCGGATGAGAAACCCGGTGTCACCCTTGGAAACTGCGGCCATAACTGTATTGATGGTCCTCGCCGTTTTTGTCGGGGCTCTGCCCGGCCAGGAGATGACTGACGCGCACCAGATTCTCGACAAATACTTCGAGGCCTCAGGGGGCCTCGAGCGCCTGAAGGCCGAGCGGACGAGCTACTTCGAAGGCAGCCTCTCCCTGGCCGGGATGGACGGGTCCATCAGGGTGTGGACCGAGAAACCGGATCGCAGCAGGACTGAAGTCCAGATAGGCCCATTGAGCATAATCGAAGGGAAGAACAGTGAGATCAGATGGGTGCTGGACACGAACGGGAAGCTGCAGGTCATCACCAGGTCGGACGACGTCACCGTGAAGCGCGACGAGGTCGAACGACGGATGGCCGAATACGAGTATGCCGACCGCGGTTCGGATGTTTTCTCGGTGGCGCTTGATGGCAGGGAGGAGATCGATGGCACGGACTGCTATGCGATCAGCATAACCAACAGCATCAACACAGACCGTCACATTTACTATGTGAGCGTCGACGGCTTCCGTCTCGAGAAGATCGTGGCCCTCAAGGGGGAGCAGAGCTCCGATACCTACTATGGTGACTATCGCGAGACCGACGGCATAGCGGT
>CAZSBE010000001.1:11136-14290 GCA_964604955.1 uncultured bacterium | reverse complement strand
GGCGTTCCACATCAGGGAAATAGAGCACGCCACCGGCCAGCCCCAGGTGGTCGAACTGGCCCGCTATGAGTCCAATCCCCTCGTCGATTCCAGTCTCTTCGATCCGCCCGAGGAGGGCGGGAAGGACTACCGGTTCACCGATGGAAACGCGGCGGAAGATGTGCCGTTCAGGTTCATAGAGAATCACTTGTATGTCCCGGTAGTCACAGACGGGATCGAGCACTTGTGGATCCTCGACACCGGCGCCGGGATGAGTGTAATCAGCCGGGCCTTCGCTGATGGCCTGGGCCTCAAAACGGAGGGTAATCTCAAGGGCCTTGGAGCCGGCGGGACGGTCGACGTCGGATTCGCCGAGCTGCCGCCATTTGAAGTGGAGGGCATAAGCTTCGACAGCCAGAAGGTCGCCGTGATCGATATGAGTGAACTCACGCGCAGGCTCGGGATCGAGATTGCCGGCATACTCGGCTACGACTTTCTGTCTCGTTTCGTGACAAAGATCGACTACGCCAACGAACTCGTCTCGTTTTATGATCCGGAATCATTCACTTACACGGGCCGCGGCACCAGGCTGGATGCGCACATCAAGGAGAGCGTGTTCGAGACATCGGCAACCCTTGACGGCAAGCACTCCGGGACGTGGTTGTTCGACATCGGCGCCGGGATGACGCACCTGGACGCCAACTACGCCAGGCGGGAAGGTTATCCCGAGAAGAGCGGAGCCCTGCGAATGGGTCACGGGGCCGGCAATGAATACCAGCTTAAAGTCGTGAGGGCCGAGAGTATGGAACTCGCCGGATTCGAGCTGGACAGGCCCGGAGTCAGCTTCGCATACGGGGGGACAGACACCGTGTTCACGGCCGACAAGCTCGGCATATTGGGCAACAGCGTTTTCCGGAATTTCATTGTGTTCGTCGACTATGCGAACGAGGAGGTGACTCTGGAGAAGGGCGAGAAGTTCAACCAGCCCTGGCCGGAGGACCGTTCGGGCCTCAATGTCGGATGGACGGTCGACCGCGGCGGGGTCGAGGTCCTATATGTCTCACCTGACACTCCGGCTGAGCGAGCGGGATTCGAGAAGGGCGATATTCTGAAGTCCATCGACGGCGCCGGCATCGCCCCCGGAGACGGCGTGCTGGTTGTGCGCGAGCAGTTCAGCGCCCCCCCCGGCACCAAGTATGAGATAGCAGTCGACCGGGCCGGCAGCGAGAAGAAGATGGGGCTCACGCTGGCCGACCTCTATTGATAGCCCGTCCTGCGGGACCGTGATTCTGACAGGCGAATACCTGACGGTTTTGCGGCTCCGGTTACGTCCGATTATAGGATGCGACCGGATTCATCAAGGGAGGGCGAATGAGAAACCCGGCAGCCACAGGTCTTATGCTCATGACAGTCATATGCGCTCTGGTTCAGGGAGCGACCGCCTCGACGGAGGGTGCGCAGGATCTGCCGACCGCGGGCGAGGTGCTCGAGCGCTACGTCGAAGCCGTCGGCGGGCGCGAGGCCGTCGCGAGCCTGACAACCCGCGTCTGCCTGGGTAGGATGGTTCACGATCTGCACTGGCACATGCCTCCCTATGAAGTCGTGCACGTCGCCGGGTATGCCGCATCGGCCGGGCGCGTGCTTATGGTGGAGCACGAGTCCGGCGGGTTGCGCTGTGAGGGTTTCGACGGCGAGACCTCCTGGGTGCAGGACGCCGGTGGAGTCGGGCTGCGCGAGGACCCTATAGGGTCCAGGACAGCATGGCTGCTCGACCCCCAGGGCGCGCTGAGACTGGAAGACTATTTCCCGGACCTGGATGTTACGTCCCGGGAGAGCATGGACGGCAGGAAGGTCTACGTTCTCGAGCCGGACGGGCTCGACAGGGCACATTATGCACTCTACTTCGACGCCGACTCCGGACTCCTGGTCCGTATCGGCTACTACTGGGAGCTCAAAGACTACCGGGACGTCGACGGCGTCAGGGTGCCGTTCCGCATAGACATGAGCAGGAAGGGCGGCTCGAGCACCCTCATAATCGACTTCATGAAGCACAACCTGCCGCTGGACGCCGGGCTCTTCGCCGTGCCTGATGGCGCGGACGCACTCCAGGGTTGACCCGGCCGGCCGCACACTCGACCCGCCGGCAGATCACTCCCTGCGGTACAGGGCGAGCGCTTTGTCCAGAGCCCTCTTGAAGGCCTCGGGGTCGTCCGGCGTGAAGAGCACCTGCCGGACGAGCCCTTCACTCTTGTCGATCACGACGTGCTCTAAGAAGTTGGCCCAGTCCAGTTTCAACGCGGGCCTGAAGTTCTTAAGGTGCAGGTCGCCCTTGAGAAGCCCCTCGATCTCGGACTCGGAGACGTCTACCCGCTCGATGTGCTCGAAAGGGACCGTCATCAGTCCGAACTTCGTAGCGAACTCCAGGCGGTCGCTGTAGATATGATACTCCTGCCAGAAGCTCTTGACGGTGCTCTTGGAGGTGTATATAGGGGTATCGCCCATCTGCCTGACTCCTTTCCCCGATGTCATCTGAGAACATCGTACTTCACGCGCGCGCGCGGGTCAAGCACCGCACCGCCGTAACGATCTCCCCGTCGGCTGTAAGGACCGCCCGGGGGGCCGCTAGCGGCACGGCTTATTCTCAGGGGACGATCGCACCCGGCCATGCATCGAGAGCCGCGTTCTTCCAGACCAGTTTCGCAAGCACGATTCAACGGAGAGCGTCCAGCAATTCTGCGGCGTCGTATCCCAGTTTCTCCGCCCTGCGGGCGTATTCAAGCGCGGCGGCGCGGTCTCCGGCTGCGTAGCAGGCGCCGGCCAGGTAATATGCGTATTTTCCGTTTGACGGCCCCGCCTCGGATGCCGCCAGCAGATACTCGATGGCGCCGTCATGGTCCCCCTTGGCGAGGCAGCCGCGTCCCAGGATGTAGTCGAACTCGGGGTTGTTACCGGAGAGCTCGAGACCGCGGCGGGCAGCCGAGATGGCATCGTCCGCCCTCCCCTCCACAATGTACAGCTCACCGAGCACCAGCAGGATGTCGGGCCGGCGCGGGTCGTACTTCAGGCCCCGCTCATATGCCTCCGTTGAAAGCTCCGGCCTGCCGGTCTGCATGTAGACTTCGCCGAGACCAACCCACGCCCGCGTATAGGTGGAATCAAGCTGCACCGCCCGCTC
>CAZSBE010000001.1:0-11126 GCA_964604955.1 uncultured bacterium | reverse complement strand
AATTTCGGTGATGTCGTATTCCGCATGGGCAAACGCCCGCTCGAAAGCATCTTCACACTGCCGCAGCCTGCCGGCGTTCTTCAACGTCAGCCCCAGGTTGTACCATCCCTTGCTGAGCGTTGGGTCCACGCCGACCGCGAGCTGATAGAGGCGCGCCGCCTTGACGGGATTCCGCATCATCGAGAGCGCATTTCCCAGGTTGACCAGCAGCTTCGCATTCGCCTGGCGATCCGGCGAGTCCAGAAGCGGGCGCGTCATGTCCGGCGGGAAGTCCCCATCCGGCATCCGTCCGGCAGCCTTCGCCAGCCGGTAGATCTTGATGTGCGGGCCCGTCCCCGTCTCATCGTCGAACTGCTTGATCAGGCGCGAGCAGGTTTCCAGGTCGCGATAGAACTCCACATGGGCCGGATACGTGCCGGGCGCGTTCCTGTAGCGCCTGTAGACCTCGCTGCTGACCACGACGTAGTCGAAATCCGCGTACCACCGGAGGTCGTAGAAGGGCGCCGTGCTGCCCGGATATAGGGTGGAAAGCGGCAATTCAAAAACCACGTAATCCCTTGGATTGAGGTCGGGCGTGTATTTCTCCTTGACCAGGGCCGCTCCCCTCTCGACATTCGCCTCAATCCACCCCTTCGCGACCGTCCGGTTATCGGGCCTGTCCGGGCGGGCAAATGATTCGTGGACCCGGATGGCCGACGGGATGAGCACGAGACATACCGCAGTCCCCAGGACGGCACCCGGGAGCAGGCGGGATCCTGAAGACGGGATTCTCTCGAACACAACCCGGAGCAGGAGACCGGCGAAGATGAGCAGGAAGGGAATCACGGGGAGAATGTAATGGTCCGCCGCCGTCTTCCAGCTCCCCACGACCGCGAAATAGACCAGCGGAAACGCGAGAAGGACAAGGCTGGTGCCGCGGGACCTCACGACGCCGTACACGAGACCCGCGAGGGCGATGAGGGCCATTGGCAGAGTCAGGACGGCCGGGATGATGGACGCGGCGTACTCGAGATACGAAACCGGCCGCTCGGGCGCGCCGAAGTGGCCGAGCTTCATATGGGTTTGCTCGAAACGGAAGCCCGAGTAGAACCCGGAGTAATCAAGAAAGCAATAGGGCGAGACGGCGAAGAAGGCCAGCAGGGCGATCCCGCCGCCCAACCACAGGGACCGGTCGAATAGGATTCTCCTCCAGGCACGCCTGTGCGCGAGGTGATGATAGACATGTGCCGCAATAACGCCGGCCGCGGTCAGGAAGCCCGGGTATTTCACTCCGGCCGCCAGCCCCACGCAGACCCCCGCCCATATGTAATGCCTGCGGTTCCCGTCCGTCGCGATCCTCCAGATGGGGATGAAGGCAAGCAGTATGAAAAAGACCAGCGGTACGTCGGTGGCGATGAACTGGCCGCGCCTGATGTGGGAGAAGTTGAGCGCCAGGAAGAGAGCGGCGAGGAGACCGGCGAGGGGCGAGAAGATGGCGCGGCCGATCCTGTAGATGAGATAGATCGACGCGATACCGAAGAGGGACGTAATCAGCCGCCCGACGAGAATGAAGCGGTCGGGACTCGCCTCGAAAGACGCCAGCATGTCCCGGGGAGAGGAGAACTCCCCCGTGACTCTCCCCGCGAGATACACGATAGCCTGGCCGGCCCATTGTATGTAAAAGGAGAACGCGGGGTAGTTGAAGAAGTGGGGGTTGAAATCCAGCCGCCCCGTCCCGTCCCCCCACATTTCCCATGCCTGTCTCCAGGGCGTGGCCTCTTCGAAGACCTCCGGAAGCCCCCAGCCCAGGTTATGGAACCGGAGGTACGCCCCGACGAGCACGATCAGGATGAGAACAGCCATCTCCCGCATCGGAGTCAGGCCGAATGCCCCTGCGTCGCTTTCTGCGCTCATTCAACGCCTCTCCCCGACCGGCAGGAACCTGAATACTCTTATTGGTACATGGCCTTGATCGCCCCCCAGGTCGTAGGCTCGGTGGCCTGGCCGCAGGTGCAACCCGCCGGGGATGCACCTATGTCAGCTCCGCAACCATTGTTCCCGCTGAGACAGGGGGAGCAGTCCTCGACGGAGAGGTCGCCCGTCGGTATGTCGCAGAAGAGCGGATCCGAATGCATGTTCCCGCCCGTGGATTCCATGCCCGCAATGCAGTCCGTCCAGTCTCCGGTTTCATTGCCGTAGACGTCACAGCATAATACGGTCGGGGTCGCCGGAGGACCCCCCGTGCCGACAGCCGAACCATTCTTGCAGTAAGCGATGACGGTCATCTCAATGGTCGGGGATTCCCCCGGGCCCAGGAAGACCGTGCCCCCGAATCCCACCGAGTCTGCAACGAAAGTGCAGCCTGTTATAAGCGGTGAACACCCATCGCAATAGAACCCGCCTCCGCTGAATCTCGACTGGTCGCCCTGGGATATGCAGTGGTCAATCGTGGCGTTCGAGCCGCTGTAAAACGCCATGCCGCCGCCCCAGAGGCTGTAATTGCCGCGGAAAATGCAGCCGGTGATGACCGGAGACCCGCCGAAGCAGCAGACGCCGCCCCCGGCAAAGCCTGCCGTGTTGCCTGAGAAATACGACCCCGCTATGGTGACCGATGAGGAGCTCGTCTCTATCGCGCCCCCGTATCCCTCTGCATGGTTGTCCCGGAACGTACATCCACTGATCTCGGGTGAGCCGTTACTAAGGTCCATCACACCACCGCCTGCCGTCGCAGTGTCCGATTCGAAGATGCAGGACAGTATCCTGGGAGAGCTGTCGTAGCAGGTGATCCCGGGACCGCTATCCCAGTATGCATTCCTGAGAGTGATTCCCTCCAGCACGGATGTGCTTGTCTCGTCATTGTCGAAAATCACACCGAAGTGGGTGGCAGTCGCCGTCCCGCCACAATCGATAATACATAGCTCCGGATCACCGCTTTCCGAACGGACCACGATTCCCTTGCCCGCGAAGGTGATATCGCGGTTTCCCTGTCCAGAGAACGTCCCGTTGGCAAGCAGCACCGTATCGGCTGTTGCAGCAGAATCGATTCCGGCCTGGACCGTGATTACTTCGCCCGACCCACCGGGCTCAACGTGCCAGGTGCGCGAGACAGCAGGACCCGCAGCCAGCACGATTACTATTGCCCAAAGCACCAGCAGCCTTATCATGACAGCCTCCTTCCACAGACTACAGCCCTGAAGTCAAGCAGGATTGTAGCACAGGATGAGGAGTTTCTGAAGGCCTTATGTCTTAATGACGGCGATACCGGCGCCAGGGTATCCCGCCTCACGGCGTCACCCGCCCGCCTTGCTAAGGTTTCCAGACCTCCCACACCCTGCCCACCAGATCCGGGCCCGGGGTCAGCGTTTTCTCGCCGGGCTGCCAGCCGGACGGCGTTACCTCACCGGTGGACGCGACATGCTGGAACGCTTTGATCTGTCTGATGAGCTCATCCGGATTCCGCCCCACTTCCGGGGTCAGGACCTCCATGGCGCGTATCACAAAGTCAGGATCGATGATGAACCTGCCGCGAATATCAACCCCGGCGGCATCGTCATAGATCCCGTATGCGGCGCCGATTCTGCCCCCGGCATCCGAGAGCATGGGGAAGGGCACGCCACCGTCCACCATCTTGGAGAGCTCCTGCTCCTGCCACATCTTGTGGACGAAACGACTATCGGTACTCATCGAAAGGACTTCAGCGCCGAGTGACTTGAATTTGTCATAACGGGCAGCGACCGCTGCCAATTCGGTAGGTCAGACAAATGTGAAGTCGCCCGGATAAAAACAGAGCACAATCCACTTTCCCTTATAGTCCGAGAGCTTGATTGTCTTGAAGCCCACGCCCGAGACGAAGGCGTTTGCTTCGAAGTCGGGAGCTTCCTTGCCTACCCTTGCTTGCACAGATTTCACCTCCTCCGGCGGCGCCGTCTTACCCGGGGCCGAAGAGGCGGCTTCCGCCGCAATGACCCCGCGCGCAGGTTTCACACAACCGTCCTTCAACTTGGCCATAGAGACCTCCTTTCCCGACCACCCGTACCGGCTCCACTTTCGCGGTTCTCTGACAGGCAGCCCTGTCAGACCGGCCGGCCCGACAAGATTGATGCTTCCTTCCCCACTGACTATCACAGGCAGCCCGCCCAGTCAATAGCCAAGCGATGCACGCGCAGCCGGTTCAATGGACCATGGCCCTTGCCACGGCCTGGTTGCCGGCCCGCGGCAACGAGGGCGGGAATATGGAATCATTGTCAGGGGAGTATTGTCTAAGTAGGCAGAAGAATGCATTTGCCGGGGAGGCCAGAGGGGGCACCCGGCTAATCCCATGGAGACTGAGCAGGGCCCGCCGTGTTAGGATGAGCCGTGGTGATGTTCATACGAGCGGGCGGACAGCTGAGATAAGGAGAAAAGGGATGGACAGGATCGCCCTATTGCTGGTGGGCCTGGTAGCTGCATGCACTGCTCCGGTCTGTGCCTACCCGGGGCCCGACAGCAGTGCTCCAGCAATCGTAAGTGAGGATTCGCTCAGTCTTGAACAGTGTCTCGAGATCGCGATTAAGAATTCCAACCAGATTGTCATAACTGAGGGACAGGTGATCAAGGCGGAGATGGGCGTAAAAGACGCCCGGTCCGGATTCCTGCCTGAACTTCATCTTCTGGGCGGATACAACGTCACCGATACGTTCAGCCGCCTTGAGTGGAGTGAGAACCACTACAGCCTGTCGCTGGCCGCGTCGATCAGCCCGTTCAACGGTGGAAGGAACTTCATCAATACAGCGAAGTCCCGGGAGTCGCTGTCCCGAGCGGAGCAGAGCCTGCGCCTCACGGAGATCGACCTGGTTCTTGACGTGATGACCAAGTACTACGGCCTGCTTGAGGCGTCGGAGATTCTGGAGCTTAGAACCGAGAGCCTGGCGCAGAAAAGGACTCACCTGGACTTCGCCAGGGCCCAGTTTGACCTCGGCCTCGTCCCGAGATCTGATGTGCTCAAGGCGGAGGTGGCCGTCCTCGCAGGAGCGGTCGATTCCCTGGCGGCTGACGGCAACCTGGGCATTGCCCATGCCGAGCTCAACGACGCCATGGGCATCGGGCTTGACCATCCCACGAGTATAAGGCCCGTGGAGGTTACAAGAGAATCCCCCCCGGATCCCCTTGACTGCCTGGATGAGGCCCTGAAGAGCCGTCCCGAGCTTGCCCAGCAGAAGTCCAGCCTGGCGATCGGGAAATACAACGTGAAGCTGGCGCGAATAGAGAGATGGCCGAAACTTGCGATAACGGGCAGCTACGACGCATACGTGGACAGGTTTTTGTTTGATGATCTTCCGGTCAACCGCACGAACTGGGAAGACAACACGAATTGGCGCGTGGGAATAGGATTGAGCTTCCCGATATTCGACGGAGGAGTCGCAGGCAGGGCTGTCAGGGCCGCGAAGATAGACCTGCGGGAGTCCGAGCTGGACTATCTGGACCTGGAGAAGCGAGTGACCCTGGAGGTGAAGTCGGCACACCTGAGCCTGGTCACAGCTTTGAGGACAATAGACCTGACCGAGAAAGAGGTCGAAAGCGCACAGGAGAGTTACGATGCGGCTTCGGGAAGATACAGAACCGGCGTGGCGCCGATAACGGAGGTTATCGACGCCGCGGTAGCCCTCTCGAACAGCAAGGTGAGTTATACAAGGGCTGTATATGATTACCTTCTGGCCAGGGCCCGGCTGAGTCAGGCCATGGGCCAGTTGCCCTACCAGGTACCGGGGAGGAGTCAATGAGAAGGAAAGCATTTGCCATTGTCGGCGGAATTGCGGTGATCGCAGTCGTGGCGGTCATTCTCGTATCGACAGCAAGAAACGATAGCGATCGGGACCGGGCTTTCAGGACCGCGCGGGTCGAGAGGGGAAATATAGTCATCAAAGTGACCGAGAGCGGAGAGGTAGCGCCTCTTACGGTCGTGAACGTGAAGTCAGAATTGGCCGGCGAGGTGAGGCGGCTCTTCGTGGAAGAGGGAGACAGCGTCAAGGCGGGTGATAGGCTTGCGCTGGTGCAGCAGGAATCATCGCAGGCACAGCAGATAGCACAGGCAAGAGCGTCGGTGGAGCGGGCGAAGATAGACCTGGAAGATACCGAGAGAGACCTGGAGCGCAAGCGGGATCTCTTCGATAAGGGCTTCATCGCGAAGAAAGATGTCGAAGATGCGGAACAGGCACACAGGCGCAGCCAGATACAATACGAGCTTGCGGAGAAGCAGCTCTGGGTCGTGCTCGGGGGCGGGGATGAACCTGCGGAACCCGGGAGTCTCGGCACGAAGGCCTTTGACAACATAACCGTAACTTCCCCCATCTCGGGAGTGGTCATAAACCTCAATGTCGAGCAGGGCGAGATGATCACGTCGGGTACTCAGGCATACGGAGGCGGCGGGACTGTTCTCATGACGATCGCAGATCTGAGCAAGATGATTGTCAAGACAGATGTAAACGAGGTTGACGTCGGCAAGATACGGCTGGGGCAGTCCGCACAGATAGGGTTCGATGCCATAAGGGGCAGAGTGTATAGCGGCGTGGTGAAGAAGATAGCCCCCGCGGGCACCGTCGCGGGAAATATCGTGGTCTTTCCCATAGAAGTTGAAATCGTCGGCTCTGTGTCCGGGGAGTTCCAGCAACCCGGTTCCGGGACTTCCAGCCAGTCTCCCATGGACCGCCTGTTCTCGGGCTTGCCGCAAAGCGAGCGGGACGCCCTGCGCGAGAAAATCAGAGATCTGCGGGCCAGGGGGGCGGACCGGAAGGAGATCCAGGGGGTCATCGAGGAGGCCATGGCGGAGCACGGCGGCGCACCGGCCCCGGAGAGCCGCGGGGAGCCTGCACCCGCTGCCCCCCGCAGGGGCGATGTGGCCGAGACCGGTATCTCATTGATCAGACCCGGGATGACCGCCGACCTGGACATCATCATCGCAGAGGCCGACAACGTGCTGCGCGTGCCCAAGGAGGCAGTCATCGAGCAGGATGGCGGCAAGGTGGTGATGGTCCTGGATGGCGGGACGGCAGTCTCCCGCCCCGTGGTCACTGGGCTCGAGGATGATGTGAACGTGGAAGTAAGAGAGGGCTTACAGGAGGGCGACGAGGTGCTTACAACGGACAACCAGTCCGCTCTTCGCCAGGAACTGCAATCGAGGCAATCGCCTCCGCGCGGCAGGCCGCCATTGTGAGCGGGGGCGGGAGATCCGAATCAATGCTGATCAGAGTGCGCGATCTGACCAAGACTTTCGTTACAGGCAAGATTGAGGTCAGGGCCCTTAGGGGGCTCTCGCTGGATATTGACCGGGGGGAGTTCGTATCCATAATGGGGACCTCGGGCTCAGGCAAGACCACATTGATGGACATACTGGGCTGCCTGTCGAGGCCCACCTCCGGCAGTTATCATCTGAACGGCCGGCCAACCGCCGATCTTGATGACGACCGTCTTTCGGCAATCCGGAATGAGCAAATCGGTTTTGTGTTTCAGATGTTCAATCTGCTGCCCAGGACCACCGCGCTTGCCAATGTGGAGATCCCGTTGCTGTACTCCGGCATCGGGGCAGGTGAGCGCAGGAAGAGAGCCATGCAGGCTCTGGAGACTGTCGGGCTGAAGGAGCGCGCACATCACTATCCTAACGAGCTTTCCGGCGGGGAGAAGCAGCGCGTGGCTATCGCGCGAGCGCTGGTCAATGACCCGGCCATAATACTCGCAGATGAGCCGACCGGCAACCTGGATACACGGTCCGGTGAAGAGATTATGGCGGTCTTCCGCGGGCTCCATGAACAGGGCAGGACCATCATACTTGTGACCCACGACCGGGAAGTCGCGGAGTGTGCAGAGCGGATAGTCAGAATAAGAGACGGCCAGATAGAGCGGGACGAAGTCCTCAGAGAGGCGGTGAATCACCAGGGAGCCGCGCCGGATAAGGTCCGCAAAAGAACCAGCTTCACGGGGAACCTCGTGGCCGGGTTCTCCTCCGGATACAAGGGGCTTTTGTCCAACAAGACGCGGTCGTTCCTTACGATGCTGGGCATCGTCATAGGCGTTGCGGCCGTCATCGGCATGCTGGGAGTCGGTGAAGGCGCGAAGAGCCAGATCACATCCCAGATAGAGAAACTGGGCTCGAATGTTCTTACGGTTTCACCGCGCCGCGCGGAGAACAAAGACGAGGCACTGGAGTGGAGAGGGCGGTCCAAGGGGTTGACCGTAAGCGACGCCGAGGCGATCAAGGAGAGGATATCCGCGGTGAACGAGGTAGCTCCTCAGGTCAGAACGCAGGAGCGCGTCAAATACCTCGATGAGTACTGGGATACTCAGGTCGTGGGGACCACCCCGTCATATCAGGTTATCAGGAACCTCGAGGTCGACCAGGGGAGGTTTCTCAGGCAGGAAGATCTTGATTCATGGGCCAAGGTCTGTGTGCTGGGCAAGACCGTCAGGGACGAGCTCTTCGGCGACGCCTCACCGGTGGGCAAAGATGTAAAGGTGGGACCTGAAAGATTCACGGTTATTGGCGTTCTTAAAGAAAAGGGCCGGGTGGGCTGGGAGGACTTCGACGACCAGGTATTCATAGCCCTGACCACGGCTGAGAAGAGGTTCACGGGGGACGATCAGGTACAGACGATTTTCCTGCAATCGAAAACCGCGGAACTGTCCAGTGTCGCGGCGGGGGAGGTTGAGGCTCTGCTCACAGAGAGACACAACAAGGTGGTGGATTTCAGAGTGAGAAGCCAGGAGGAGTTTCGCCAGACCATCGAGGATACCGCCAGCACGTTCAAGCTCATGCTGGCCGGTATTGCCGCAATATCGCTTATCGTGGGAGGCATCGGGATCATGAATATAATGCTGGTCTCGGTAACTGAACGGACAAGGGAGATCGGCATACGGAAGGCAGTCGGCGCCAGGCGCGGGGACATAATGGTTCAGTTCCTGATAGAGTCGATGGTGCTTGCCTTCGCCGGGGGTGTGATCGGCATACTCCTTGGAGTCACCTTCGCGAATACGCTTGGCAATCTGATGGTGGGAGCCGGCGCGTTCGGGCCCAGGCGGTTTTTCGGCGGCGAGGGCGGGTCGGTTGTAACTCTGAGCTCGGTGCTGCTTGCATTCTTTTTTGCCGTGAGCGTAGGGGTCTTCTTCGGCATGTATCCGGCCAACAAGGCATCAAGACTGGACCCGGTAGAAGCCCTGAGATACGAGTAGGTCAGTCGGTATTACCTCATTTACATGAACACGCGCGGGATGACGAAATACACCACGATGTTGTTCAGAAGATGCATGAGTATACATGGATAGATGTTCCCGAACCGGAGGTACAGGTACGCCGGGATGAAGGCCCCGAGCAGGATGTAGATCGCCAAGCCCGGCCCCATGCCGATATGGATGCTTGCGAATATAAGGGCTGACATCGTCACCGCCTGGGGAGTTCTGAATCTCGCCAGCAAAGCGGAGAGCACGAAACCGCGGTAGATGATCTCTTCTGCAATCGGGGCTACGACCACGGGCCCGGCGAATAGGAATGCCATATGGAAGATGGAGCCATGTTTGAAGAAATCACCCTCGTTCCAGAACATCCTTATTCCGAAGTGTCCGGTCGCCATCTGAACGAGGTAGAACAGCCAGAAGGCAATGAACCATCCAAGGAGCGCATAAAGAGCTCCTCGTGCCGTCAGATGTCCACGCAAGCCCACGCTCTGCCAGCCCATGCCGCTCTTGTGCAGCAGGCGGCGCAGTATGAGCACAGATATGACAAGGCCGACTATGTAGGCCCCCATTGCGAACAGAGCGACATCACCGAAAATCCTCTTGATCAGTTGCGTGGGGTCGCCCTGTTCTATGACCCCGCAGACTATGAAGACCAGCCATGTGAACGCCAGGCTCAGCCACGCCAGATACAGCCACTTGAGAGGCAGTCTGCCTCGATTGCTTCCGCTTTCTACCAAGTCCTCCTACCTCCATATGCTGAAGCTATGCCGGCCACTACTGGTTCATATCTTCAAACATGGCATCGCGCCGCCGGAAGAGACGCGCTGCAGAGCCCAGAGCAACCTCGTATCTGTCCCGGTTGAGGGCGTCGAGTGTGCTCCGCGCCACCTCCTCTGCCGACATGCAGTACTCGATCTCTTCGGCGCTGCGCCGCCGGCCGCCGAGCTCAGTGGCCACCATCGGCGGAGCGATCTCGAAGACCCTCACGGACGTCCCGCGGAGCTGGTGCCTCATAGACAGGCTCAACGAATGCAAAGCCGCCTTTGTGGCGCAATAGACAGGGACCGCGGCGAGCGGCGTGAAGGCGAGGCCTGACGAAATGTTCACTATCGCGGCCTGCTTCTTTCGCCGCAGGTGAGGGATGAGCAGGGCTGAGAGTTGGACCGGTGCTGAGAGGTTGGTGGCAATCTCGGCTTCGGCCTGTGCGAGGTCCTTCGGGCCCCTCGCAAAATCCACGGCATGCTGGATCCCCGCGTTGTTTACAAGGATGTTCAGTGACTTGAAGCGCCTAGTCGCCCATCCGACGAGCGCCGACCTCGAGCGCGGTTTGGTTACGTCGCAGACCCGGATGTGCAACCGGGGGAATCTGGACCTGGCAGCCAGCAGTCTCTCCCTGCGACGACCGCAGATCAGCACTTCGTTACCATGCTTCAGGAAGCCTTCGGCGAGAGCCAGTCCAATCCCGGTTGCGCCTCCGGTGATGAGAACAGTGTTGCCTGACCGCTTCATTTCGTCTCCTTCCCCCGGGCCGCGCAGCATGACTGCAGATGGCTCGGTGAGCGGCTGGTTACAGTCACTTCATCGGGCTTCTGCAGCATAACGTCCTGTGCCCCGCGCTTCCAGTTATTTCAATCCCGACCGGTCGCCGGGCCGACTGCCCGAAAATGGCGGGTCCCGCATGAGAGTGGGCTGCAGAAGCGGGGTGGCTAGATCTGGAACAGGTACTGCATTTTGAGGAAGTACTGGCGGTCGGTCAGGTTCCAACCCTCGCGGCCGTCTTCCTCGAGGTCCAGATCCCTGTAGTGGCGGGTCGAGCCCAGGTAGAACAGCGAAACCGGACTGAGCTGATAGGTAATCAACGGATCGACGTCACAGGTGTTGGTGCGGTCGTTGTACTGCAGTACCAGGCGCATCGACAGCTCGCGCATTATCTGGAGTGACAGGCG